>JADGHA010000345.1 GCA_019689695.1 Micromonosporaceae bacterium
GCCCGTCGCCCTCCCGTTCGCCGTCGGCATCCCCATCGGTTTCGCCGTCAGTATCCCCATCGGTCTCGCCGTCGGTGTCGCCGTCCGTCTCGCCATCGACCAGCGGTGGGCCGGCAAGCTGCCGGGTGGCGTACCACATCGACAGCTCGTGGTCGGGCGGCTTCACCGCGTCGGTGACGGTCACCAACACCGGGGCGTCGAGGATCGACCCGTGGGTGCTCACCTGGACCGCGGCGCCCGGCCAGGGTCTGGTCAACGGCTGGAACGCCACGGTGACCCAGACCGGCACGACGGTCACCGCGCAGGCGCCGCCCTGGCAGACCTCGCTCGCACCGGGGCAGAGCTGGACGGTCGGCTACCAGGGATCCGGCCCGTCCACGCCAAACCCGACCGGCTTCGCGTTGCAGGGTTCGGCCTGCACCTGACCTGGACCGCCCGAGTTGGCTTCGGCTGACAACTGGTCGCAGCTCTCCTGGTACTTCCAACAGCGCGCAGCCCGCCCAGGAGGAGGTCGGCCTCAGTCTTGACGAGCGTTGCACCGACCTCGTTGGCGAGCGTTGTCTTGCCGGCGGCCGGCACGCCGTCCACCGCTACCCGCACCGGATGCGGCCGCTCGACGCCGAGGATCAGGCGGGTGAGATGGTCGAGGACGTCTGCCCGGGACATGGCAAGGCGTTAGGCCGTGCGGGCGGCGCGCAGGGCGCCGACGGCGAGCACCGCCGGCCCGGCGAGCTCCGCGGCCGTCCTCACGGCCTCGGACACCTCCGGCGAACTGACCGCGGGAGCCCCGACCCTGACCTCGACCGCCAAGAGGGGGGCGGCAATGTTTACTCCGGGTTGGGCGAACGTCCACCAGCCTGACCAGGCGTCGGACAGATCGCTGAGGATGATGGCCGCCGCCACGCCCAGCAGGAGTGTCCCGGCCGCCACCAGCCAGGTACGGTCGGCGAGTGACCAGCGCGTGCGCGGCGGCGCCGCGCGACCTGCGACGATGACGTATCCGACCAGCGCGACCAGCATCGCCAGGCCACCTTGGGTGGATTGCCGCTCGTCGGAGGACAGCGCCCCGGCGACGGAAATGACGCCCGCCACAGTGGATATCAGCAGCAGGGCACGCGACACAGGCACGACGCGCATCGTGCCATAAATCTTCGATGCGGGTCAGGCCGCCTGGGCGACGGTGGCCAGGCCGGCGGCGACGAGGACGACGGCCCACATGCGGTCCAGGTTGAACCAGGCACGGCGCAGGATGCCCACCCCGAAGACGTGGAACACCAGCAGTGCCACCACTCCGGCGGTGAGGAACATCGCGGCCGTGTGCAGGGCCACCGCCGCGAGGCCGTCCAGGGCGCCGTCCGCGGCGGCCACCGAGTGCTGGTGATGGTGGGCGCCGGCACCCACCACCAGGACAGGCAGCAGCATCAGGCCGGCGCCGTGCGCGGAGGACATCAGGAAGGACCAGCCGGCCAGTTCGCGGTGCGACAGCCGCATGCCCACCCAGCGGAAGTGCCGGGTGGACAGCAGCCGCCACAGCCCGAAGCCGACCAGGACCAGGCCGCCGACCACGGCCACCACAGTACTGGCCACAATGGACCCGGTGACCGCCACGACGACGGCGACCACGGCGACCGAGCCGAGGTGACCGGCCGCGATCGGCGGCAGCGACCGGCACAGCGCCGCCCGGCTACGGTCCTGTAAGCCGCGGGCCACCGCGAACAGCCAGCCCATCGCCGGGTTGGCGCCGTGGAAGGCGCCCAACCCGACCAGGGCGACGACCTGCGCGACGGTCACGGGAAACAGTACGAGTCGCTGGAGGCGTCGCCACCCTGCAGCCTGGTCTGGTGCACCCGCAGGCCGCGGAAGTCGTCCCCGTGCGGGAAGAAGCGCTCGTCCAGCCGCAGTTCGCCAGAGGTGTGCAGCAGGGCCTGCCAGGCGCCCACACCGTCCGGGTAGAACTGGTCGTCCCAGGCGCCGTAGAGCGAGTTGGTCAGGTAGACCCGCTGACCGTCCCGGCTCACCTCGACCATCTGTGGCCCACCGGCCAGCGGCAGGTCCGGCCGGGCCGGGTGGGCGGTGCGGCGGACGATGCCGCCCAGCCGCACCGAGCCGGTCTCGCGGGGGTGGAAGGGGTCCGTCACGTCGTACCGCTTGAGCTCCCCGGTGCCCCAGCAGGAGACATAGAGCGACCGGTCGTCGACCGAGAGGGCGATGTCGGTGACCAGCGGTGGCACCGCGCCGAACGGTTTGAGCAGATCCGGGAGTGCGGCCGGGTCGGCGGGTTCGGCCGGGATGTCGATGACCTTCGTAGCGGCCCAGCCGTCGCCGTCCGAGCGGTGCCAGACCCAGACCGACGCGGACAGGTCCTCGACGCTGATCACCACGCCGACGAAGCCGTACTGCTTGGTCGGGTCGTGCGCGGGCCGCAGCTCCAGCGGCATCTGGTACTGGTCGCCGAGGTCCACCCGCTGCACGTGCCGGCGGCTGCGCAGGTCCCAGAAGTGCAGCGCGTGCCCGTACTTGCGGCCCAGCAGCAGCTCGCCGACGATGCCGTCCTCGACCATCGACGGCGTGCCCCACTCGGAGGTGACCAGCACGTCCTGGGTCAGGTGCCACCAGAAGTCGTACGCCAGGTACTGCGGTCCACGGTCGGCCTCCCACGCCCCGCGTACCTCGAAGGTGGTGTGGTCGAGCACCGCGATGCCGCCCGGTCCGTCGGCGCCGTCGGCGCCGCCGAGGGCGGACAGGTAGATCCCATCTGGTCCACAGTGGATGGTGTGCGGGCGGGAGTAGCCGGCGCGCTTGGCCAGCTCCTCGGGGCCGAGCACCTTGACCACCTTCGGCTGGCGCGGGTTCTCCTTGGTGTCCAGCACGTGGATGCGCGAGGAGCGCAGCCCGGGCACGATCAGGTAACGCCGCTCGACGTGCGGGTGCGCGGCGGTCGGGCAGAGTGCGCTGCTGCACGCGTTCCACCCGAAGTGGTGCAGCTCGTCGCCGAGGTAGGGGAGGTCGGTCCAGCCGACCACGCGGCCGTACGAGGCCGAGGCCGGGTCGACGTCGACCACGGCGATCGCGTCCGGTCGGGTCGCCGACCGGTCGAAGGCGGCGACGTAGGCCAGCTGCTCCATCGGTCCCGCGGCCGCCTCGCGCGGCGACGGGTAGAAGGTGGGGTCCGGTCTCAACAAGGCCATGTCAGCTCCGTGCCGCGGCTATTAAATACTATTAGCTAGGTAAAATAGCACCGGTTTAGCGTTCGCGCGCCGGGGTAGCTGCTCCCTGTGCCGCGGATCGCATCAGAAGCGCTGGTCAGCCGGCTTGCCGAACGGGGAGTCGACACCATCTTCGGGCTTCCCGGCGACGGTATCAACGGCATCCAGGCGGACCCTCGTCCGGCACCACGACAAGGTCACCCACGAACGGGCGAAGAACTTCGGCATCCGGCGCGGCCAGCCCAACCGGTCGGCGATCGCCACCACGCTGCTCGCCGGCGCCGCTCGAGGAACTTCGAGCGTAAACGCGGGCGGGAGGAGTCACGACATGCCTGACGAACGCCATCCAGGCCAGACCCAGCACACCCGGGAGCACGACAAGATCCGCAGCTGGGCGGAGGCGCGTGGCGGCGAGCCGGCCACCGTGCCCGGCACCGAGCACGGCGACCGCCTCGGCGTGCTGCGCATCGACTTCCCCGGGTACAAGGCCGACAACCTGCGGCGGGTGACCTGGGAGGAGTGGTTCGGCACCTTCGACGAGCGCAGCCTGGAGTTCGTCTACCAGGAGGAGAAGAAGGACGGCACGCAGAGCAACTTCTTCCGGCTGGTCAGCCCGGAGCGGGAGGAGGCGTGAGGCTCCGGCGGCTGCCCGGTGAGTACGCACCGGACCGGCCGTTCCCGCTACTGGGCTATGTCGCCAGCGGCGGTGCCTACGTGGCGCTGGTGGCCGGCCTGGCGGCCGCGGTCCAGCTCTCCGGCCGCCCGCTACCCCGGCGGATCTCCGTGATGGACCTGGTGCTGCTCTCGGTCGCCACGCACAAGCTGAGCCGGTTGCTGGCCAAGGACGCGGTCACCAGCCCGCTGCGGGCGCCGTTCGCCCGCTTCGAGAAGCCGGCCGGCGAGGCCGAACTGGTCGAGCAGGTGCGCGGGCACGGCATCCGGCACACCGTCGGCGAGCTGGTCACCTGCCCGTTCTGCCTGGCCATCTGGGTGTCCACTGTGCTCACGGCCGGATTGGTGCTGGCGCCGCGGCTGGTCCGCCTGGTGGCCACTGGGCTCACCGCCGTGGCGGTCTCCGACTTCCTGCAGCTGGCCTACGCCGCGGCGAAGAAGAGCGCAGGTGGCGAGGCAGAGCACGGACTGATCGGCCACGAGCGCAAGAGGAGTACGGGATGACCCGCGATACGGACCGGGATCTCGAGCTGCTGTGGGAGCAGTTCCACGCGACGGTCAACATGACCTCGGCGGAGCTGCGCAGCTGGCTGCTCACCTCCGCGTCGGGCGAGGATGCGTTCACGCCCGACCCTGACCTGGACCTGGATGAGCTGGGGCGGGGTGTGCTGCACGTGCTGGGCAAGCGGCGCACGGACCTGACCCGGGAGGACGTCGAGGTGATGTCCAAAGTGGTCGATCTGGTGGGCGAGTGGGCCGCCGGACGGCCGGCGCCCGGCGGGCCGGACGGCGCAGCGTGGCGCCACCGGCTGATGTCCATCGGCCACGACCCGTTGAAGGAACGCTAGCTGGGTTCAGTACCGGCGGCGGCGGGGAGCCGGGCCGTCCAGGCCGCGGGACATCCAGACCCGGGTGCCGGCGACCATCGCGGCGGTGCCGGGCACCGCGGCCACCAGGTTCCCGAAGAG
>JADGHA010000346.1 GCA_019689695.1 Micromonosporaceae bacterium
GGGGAGGTCGGGGACCTCAGCCCGCGGGCGGGGCACGGGGGGGCGGGCGTTGCCGCCCTCCACCCCTTGCGTCAGCAGGTGGAGTTGGTCTGAGTGAGCAGGCCCAGGCGCCAGGGCAGGCTGTTGTAGTCGCCCCCGGCAGCGGGGTCCAGCCCTTGGTACAGGTAACGCATGTTGCACGGACTGATGGTCATGGTCTGGTCGACGCTGCCGGAGCGGACCATCTCACCGTGGCTGATGTCCCGGGTCCACGCGGTGCCGGAGAACGTGACGTTGTTGGAGCGGGCGAACGGGTTGCTCTCGGTGTTGGCCAGCCCGGTCCAGGGTCCGGTGATACTGGTCGAGGTCCAGGACCGGAACCAGCGGCGGCCGTCCGAACCGATCGCCTCCACGATGAGCAGGTACTGGTTGGTGCCGGCGACCTTGTAGACGTTACTGGCTTCGAACAGGTTGTAGCGGTTGGCGTCCTGCATCGCGATGACGGTGTTGGAGTCGAAGCCGTTGGGGAAGTTCGCCAGCGTGGTCTGCGACCGGTAGAGGTGTCCGTTGTCGTCGGAGGAGAACAGGTAACAGTTGGCCGAGTCGCAGATCACCCACATGTCCACCCAGAACCCGTTGCCGATGTTCTGCCGAATGATCGCCGGCATGTCGGAGTAGAAGTTGCGCGGCGCGCTCCAGCCGTTCGGGTTGCTGATGTCCGGGTTGGTGGAGTAGGCGGCGTTGCCGTTCTGGAACACCAGGTACCACAGTCGCTGCGGGGCGAAGTAGAACACCTGCGGTGCGGCCCGGTACCCGGGACCGATAGCCGTGCGGTCCAGGTAGTAGTGGGTCGCCGAGCCCGCCTGCGACCAGTCGGCGAAGCTCAGGTACACCAGGTTGTAGCCGGACGAGTTCGCCACCGACGCGAACACGTGGTACCGGCCGTTGTAGTACACCACCGACGGGTCCTTGATCCCCGCGACGCTGTGCGTCGCGTCCGGCTTGGGGCTGATCAGGACGCCGCTGGACGACCACCGGAAGCTGGAGGGCAGGCTCCCGCCCGGCGGCTCGGACGACGCCGACGGCGACGGCGAGGGCGACTGGCTGGCGGACGGGCTGGCCGTCGGGCTGCCGGTCGGGCCGACGGAGCCGGTGCAGGTGGTGCCGTTGAGCGCGAAGCTGGCCGGCGCCGGGTTGCTGCCGGTCCAGGACCCGTTGAACCCGAATGTGGTGCTGGCGTTGCTGGCGATCCCGGCGTTGTAGCTGACGTTGCCGGCGCTGACCTGGCTGCCGCTCTGTGACACGGTCGCGTTCCACGCCTGGGTCACCCGCTGCCCGGCCGGGAACGCCCAGGTCAGCGTCCACCCGTTGATCGGGTCGCCCAGGTTCGTGATGGTCACGTTCGCCGTGAACCCGCCTGGCCACTGCGTGGCGACCGAGTAGGTGACGGAGCAACCCGCCGCGGCTGCGGCACTGGTGGACAGGGCGACCGCCGCACCGGCCAGGGCCAGGCCAGCGGTAACCACAATGGACAGTCGAGCGCGGAGTCGATCGGGATGGCGCATGCGAAGCTCCTTTCGCTGGTGGAGCGGCGGCGTGCTGCCGACTCCGGTCACGCCACCGCGCCGGAGGCGTGGCCCCGCCTCCGGTTACCCGCCGTACGGATTCCACCCGCGCCGGCACCGGCTCCTGATCGATGAGTACCAATCATCGAAATGATCCGTATTATCGAATGGATCGATCCAGATCACAAGCCGTCGGAGAGGACGCCGAAGATGCAACCGGTATCCCCGGGGCCACGCCTCGAACGCGCTCGTCCTGACCTGGGGCGCCGGGGGCGGCGCCGCGGCGAGCTGACCGTCGCCACCATCGCCCGGCTCGCCGGCGTCTCGAAGCCGACCGTCTCGCGGGTCCTCAACGGCCGTTCCGGCGTCGCCGACGATACCCGCCGGCGGATCGAGCAGCTGCTGCGCGAACACGGCTACCGGCGCCCCTCCGCCGTCGCCCCCTCGCCCGGCGTCGAGGTGCTCTTCTACGGGCTGGAGAGCCACCTGGCCGTCGAGATCCTGCGTGGCGTGCAGGATGTGGTCAACGACCACGACCTCGGCGTGGGCTTCACCGACGTGCTGGCCTGCGCCGGCAGGAACCGGTCCTGGGCCGAGCAGCTGCTGGCCCGCCGGCCGGTGGGTGTCATCACCGCCCACTCCCAGTTCACCGCCGAGCAGCATGCCCAGCTGGCCGCCAGCGGCATCCCCCTGGTCGCCGTCGACCCGTCCGGCCAGCCCTACGGCGAGGTGCCCTCGGTCGCCGCGACCAACTGGAGCGGCGCGGTCGCCGCCACCCGCCACCTGCTGCAGCTCGGGCACCGTCGCATCGGTGTCATCGGCGGACCGACCGACTCGCTGTGCGCCCGGGAACGGCTGGAGGCCTGCCGCGCCGCGATGGAGACCGCCGGCGTACCGGTGGACCCGCGGCTGGTCCGCACCGGGCGGTTCTGGTTCGAGGACGGCCTGGCGCTCGGCCGCGAGCTGCTCGGCCTGCCGGACCGGCCGACCGCCCTGCTCTGCGGCAACGATCTGCAGGCCTTCGGCGTCTACGAGGCCGCCCGCCAGGCCGGGCTGCGCATCCCGCAGGACCTCAGCGTGGTCGGCTTCGACGGCATCGCGGCCTCCCACTGGTGCGGCCCGCCGCTGACCACGGTGTGCCAACCGTTCCGCGAGATCGGCGCCGCCGCCGCCCACCTGCTGCTCGCCCTCATCGCCGGACAGCCGCCCGCGCAGACCCGCATCGAGCTGGCGACCACCCTCGTGGTACGCGCCAGCACGGCGCCGCCGGCGCAGAGCGCGCCTGTCTCGTAACGTTTTGCAGAGATCGTCGGAACGTTCCCGCCCCGGCCGTCACCGGCCCGGGATCCACTCCGTCGAGGTGGTCACCTCGTCGAGGATCTCCGGGATCGGGGCGACGCCGATGCCCGGCCCGGCCGGCACCGCCAGATGCCCGTCCTGCAGGACGAACGGCTCGGTGATGTCGGTGTGGTAGTAGCGGGCCGAGGCCGAGGTGTCGCCGGGCAGGGTGAAGCCGGGCAGCGCGGCGAGGGCCACGTTCGCCGCCCGGCCGAGACCGGTCTCCAGCATCCCGCCGCACCAGACCGGCACGCCGTTGGCGGCACAGACGTCGTGCACCCGCCTCGCCTCCAGGTACCCGCCGACCCGGCCCGGCTTGACGTTGACGATCGCGCAGGCGCCGAGCGCGATCGCGTCCGCCGCCGCCCGCGCCGACACGATCGACTCGTCCAGGCAGATCGGGGTCTGCACGGTCCGGGCGAGCGCGGCGTGGCCGAGCAGGTCCTCCTCATCCAGCGGCTGCTCGATCAGCAGCAGGTCGTACGCGTCGAGCCGGGCCAGGTGCCGGGCGTCGGCCCGGGTGTAGGCGGTGTTCGCATCCACCTGCAGGAGCACGCCGTCGCCGAACCGCTCGCGCACCGCCCGCACCGGCTCGACATCCCAGCCGGGCTCGATCTTCAGCTTGATCCGCAGGTACCCGGCGTCCAGATACCTGGCGACGGCGTCGAGCAGCTCCGGCACCGAGTCCATGATCCCGACCGAGACCCCGCACGGCACCCGGTCGCGGACCGCGCCCAGCTCGCGGGCGAGCGGCACGCCCAGCGCCCGCAGCTCGGCGTCGAGCAGCGCCATCTCCAGTGCCGCCTTCGCCATCCGGTGCCCCTTGATGCCCGCCAGCGCCGGCGCCACCGCGCGCGCACTCAGGTGCTCCACTGTAGACAAGGCGGGGATGAGGAAGCGGCGCAGCACATCGGCGCAGCCGTCCACGTACTCCGACGAGTACCGCGGGTCGCTCATCGCGACGCACTCGCCCCACCCCTCGGCCTCGTCCGGCGCGCCAGCGCCCGTCGTCGCGTCCGGCTTGACCACCGCGCGCAGCAGCAGGATGTCCCGCCGTGTCTCGGTGCCGAACGAGGTGCGGAACGGCGCCACCAGCGGCAGCGAGATCCGGCGCAGCTCGATCCCCATCAGCTTCACGTGGCCCTCCTCGCGTAAGCCCGTACCGATGCTCCGCTCACCCGGCCTCCACGAGGTACCAGCCCTGCCGCGAGAACCCGGCGATCCTGCCGCCGGCCGCGAGCAGCCCGCCGAGCACGTGGCGCAGCGCGGACCGCCACTGCCGGGCGACCTCGGGGTCGGTGTGGCGCAGCCGTTCGATGTCGGCCGGCACCGCGATCCGGATCCGCGCCGCGTCCACCCTTCCGACGACCGGCGCACCGGCGTCGTTTGCGGCGAGCCCGACCACGGCGCCTGCCGGGTCGGGCTCGGCCGGCCGCCCGGCGCAGGCGGCGCCCACTTCGGGGGCGGCCAGCCGCCAGGTGACCAGGAGCCGGTCGCTGTCGTCGGTGCCGTTGATGCTGTCGCCCATCTGCCCGTAGAAGTTCGGCAGGTACTCGGTGGCGGTCGCCGCCAGCTTGCCGAAGTTGAAGTACGCGTTGCGGCGTACCAGGGGATCGAACGTCCAGCAGATCTCCTCGGCCCCGTGCCGCAGCGCCCATGCCCGCTGGTGCGTCTTGAGGGCGAAACCGATGCTGCGCCCGCGCATCCCGTCCGCGACACCGGCGATGTGGCTGTGCAGCGACGCACGCGCGGGCGGGGAGAAGAAGCCGACGCAGGCGCCGACCAGCCGCTCGTCCAGGAACGCACCCGCCACGTAGTTGCCGGCCTTCACCATCGCGCGCAGCAGTTCCGCGGCGACCGGCGGGTCCGCCGCGTCGCGCCGCCAGATCTGCTCGTAGAGTGCGCGCACCGCGGCCAGCTCGGCCGGCGTCTCCAGCGAGCGCAGCCGCACCCCGGCC
>JADGHA010000347.1 GCA_019689695.1 Micromonosporaceae bacterium
CCTCCCCCGGAAGCCCGTCCCGCCGTCACTCCCCCTCGACCCGCAGCACGCTGGCGATCGACCGCACGATGTCCAGCTGGCGCAGCTCCTCCACGGTGGCGGCGAGCGCCGCGTCCGGCGCGCCGTGGGTGACGATGACCAGGATCGCATCATCGCCCCGGCCGGACTGGCGGACCGTGGCGATGGAGACGTCGTGCCGGGCGAAGACGCCGGCCACGGTGGCCAGTACGCCGGCCCGGTCGGCCACGTCGAGGCTGATGTGGTAGCGGGTGACCACCTCGCCCATCGGCTGGATGCGCAGGTCCGCGTAGGCCGACTCGCCCGCCGCGCGCACCCCGCCCAGCCGGTTGCGGGCCACCGTGACCAGGTCGCCGAGGACGGCGCTGGCGGTCGGGGCGCCACCCGCCCCGCGGCCGTAGAACATCAGCTGCCCGGCCGCGGACGCCTCCACGAAGACCGCGTTGAACGCGTCGCCGACCCCGGCCAGCGGGTGGGACCGGGGAATCATCGCCGGATGCACCCGGACGCTGACCGCGTCGGCGGTGCGGGTCGCGATGCACAGCAGCTTGATGACGCATCCCATCTCGCGGGCGCTGGCCACGTCGGCGGCGGTCACCTCGGTGATGCCCTCGCGGTACACGTCGGCCGCGGTGACCCGGGTGTGGAACGCCAGCGAGGCGAGGATCGCCGCCTTCGCCGCGGCGTCGAAGCCCTCCACGTCGGCGGTCGGGTCCGGCTCCGCGTACCCCAGCTCGGTGGCCTGCTCGAGCGCCTCGCTGAAGCCGGCGCCGGTGGCGTCCATCGCGGAGAGGATGAAGTTGGTGGTGCCGTTGACGATGCCGGTGACCCGGGTGATCCGGTCGCCGTGCAGCGAGTCGCGCAGCGGGCGCAGCAGCGGGATCGCGCCGGCGACCGCGGCCTCGTAGTACAGGTCCGCCCCGCCCTCGACGGCCGCCGCGTGCAGCGTGGCACCGTCCTCGGCGAGCAGCGCCTTGTTCGCGGTGACCACGCTCTTGCCGGCGCGCAGCGCCTCCACCAGCCAGGTGCGGGCCGGCTCGATGCCGCCGACCACCTCCACCACCACGTCCACGTCGTCGCGCTTGACCAGGCCGAGCGCGTCGGTGGTGAACAGGCCGGCGGGCACCGGCAGCGGCCCGCGGTCGCGCCCCGGCCGACGGACCGCGATGCCGACCAGCTCCAGCTCGGCGCCGATCCGGGCGGTCAGGTCGGCGGCCTGGTCGTGCATCAGCCGCACCACCTCGGCGCCGACGGTGCCGCAGCCCAGCAGCGCCACCCGCACCCGCTTCGCGGCCACGCCTGATCCCCTCCCGGTCAGCCCACGTCCAAAGCGAGCAGGTCGTCCTCGGTCTCCCGCCGGACGACCACCCGTGCCTGCCCGTCGGCGACCGCGACCACCGGCGGCCGGGGCACGTGGTTGTAGTTGCTGGCCATGCTCCGGCAGTAGGCACCGGTCCCGGGCACCGCGAGAAGATCTCCTGGCGCCACGTCCGCGGGCAGGAACTCATCCTTCACCACCACGTCGCCGGCCTCGCAATGTTTTCCCACCACCCGGGCCAGGGTCGGGCCCGCCGCGGACGCCCGGGAGGCGACCGTGGCCGAGTACGACGCGTCGTAGAGCGCGGTGCGGATGTTGTCGCTCATCCCGCCGTCCACGCTCACGTAGCTGCGGATGCCGTCCACGTCCTTGACCGTGCCGACCTCGTACAGGGTGAACACGGCCGGGCCGGCGATCGCCCGCCCCGGCTCCACCGACAGGTGCGGCACCGCCAGGTCCTTCGCCGCGCACTCCTCCTGCACGATCTTGGCCATCCCGGCGGCCAGGTCGGCCGGCGGGGACGGGTCGTCCTGCGTGGTGTACGCGATGCCGAAGCCGCCCCCCAGGTCCAGCTCGGGCAACTGCACGCCGTACCGGTCGCGGATCTCGGCGTGCAGGCCGAGCACGCGGCGGGCGGAGACCTCGAACCCGGACGTGTCGAAGATCTGCGACCCGATGTGCGAGTGCAGCCCGCGCAGCTCCAGCACGCCCTCCTCCAGCACGCGGGCGACCGCCTCGGCCGCCGCGCCACCGGCCAGGGAGAAGCCGAACTTCTGGTCCTCGTGGGCGGTGGCGATGTACTCGTGGGTGTGCGCCTCCACCCCGACCGTCACCCGGATCAGCACGTTCGGCCGGGCGTTCCGCTGCCGTGCGATCGCGGTCAGCCGGTCGATCTCGTCGAACGAGTCGAGGATGATCCGCCCCACCCCGGCGTCCACCGCCCGGGTCAGCTCCGCGATCGACTTGTTGTTGCCGTGCAGGCCGATCCGGTCGGCCGGGAAGCCAGCGGCGAGCGCCACCGACAGCTCCCCGCCGGTGCACACGTCCAGTGACAGGCCCTCCTCGGCGACCATCCGCGCGACCGCCTTGCACAGGAAGGCCTTGCCCGCGTAGAAGACGTCGGCGCCCTTGAAGGCGTCGCGGAACTCCCGGCAGCGGGCCCGGAAGTCCGCCTCGTCCAAAATGTACGCCGGGGTGCCGAACCGCTCGGCCAGCTCGCGGACCGAGACGCCGCCGACGGTCAGCACGCCGTCGCGGCCGCGCACCACCGTCCGCGGCCACAGGTGCGGCACCAGCGCGTTGACGTCGTCCGGGGTACGCAGCCAGCTGGGGCCACCGTGGCCCAGAT
The DNA here is from genome assembly GCA_019689695.1 of Micromonosporaceae bacterium. Taxonomy (GTDB): domain Bacteria; phylum Actinomycetota; class Actinomycetes; order Mycobacteriales; family Micromonosporaceae; genus JADGHA01. The sequence continues at coordinate 2,685 of JADGHA010000347.1, forward strand.
CCGCGTGCAGTGCCCCCGCTTCGTGTGCCCGCATCGGCTGCCTGCCTACATCCTCTCGGGGGCGGAGACGCCGAGCAGTCCCAACCCGTTGGCGATGACGGTACGGGTGGCATCGTTGAGCCACAGCCGCGCCCGGTGCAGGTCCGAAATCTCCTCGTCGCCCTGCGGAAGAATCCGGCAGTTGTCGTAGAAGCGGTGGTACGCCCCGGCGAGGTCCTCCAGGTAGCGGGCCACCCGGTGCGGCTCGCGCAGCTCCGCCGCGGTGGTCACCACGCCCGGGAACTCGCCCAACGCCTTGAGCAGCTCGTGCTCCTTCGGGTGCGCCAGCAGCTCCGGCCGGAACGCGTCCGCCTCGCCCCGGTGCAGGCCCACCTCCGCGGCGTTGCGGGCCACCCCCGCCGTACGGGCGGCCACGTACTGGACATAGTAGACAGGATTGTCCCTGGTGGACCTGGTCCACAGCTCGATGTCGATATCGATCGGCGAGTCGCTGGAGTACCGGGCCAGCGCGTACCGGGCGGCGTCCACGCCGATCGCGTCCACCAGGTCCTCCAGGGTGACCACGGTGCCCGCCCGCTTGGACATCCGCACCGGCACGCCCTCGTTCACCAGGTTGACCAGCTGTCCGATGAGGATTTCCAGGCAGCGGTCCGGATCGTCGCCGAAGCACGCCACCATCGCCCGCATCCGGCCGATGTACCCGTGGTGGTCGGCGCCGAGCATGATGACCACCCGGTCCGCGCCGCGCTCCCGCTTGTCCAGGTAGTAGGCGCAGTCCGCGGCGAAGTACGTCCACTCCCCGTTGGACTTGCGCAGCACCCGGTCTTTGTCGTCGCCGAAGTCGGTGGTGCGCAGCCAGGTCGCGCCCTCGGATTCGTACACGTGGCCCTCGGCGCGCAGCCGGGCCAGCGCCGCGTCCAGCTCGCCGCGCTCGTGCAGCGTCTTCTCGCTGAAGTACGTGTCGAAGTGCACCCCGAAGTCGGCCAGCGAGGACTTGATCTCGCCGAGCATCAGCGCGACGCCCTCGACCCGGAACATCTCCAGCGCGGCCCCGGCGTCCATCGCCAGCACGTCCGGGTGCTTCTCCACCACCTTGGCGGCGATCTCGCCGACGTACGCGCCGCCGTACCCGCCCTCCGGCGTCGGCTCCCCGCGCGCCGCCGCCAGCAGCGAGGCGGCGAACCGCTCGATCTGCGCACCCGCGTCGTTGAAGTAGTACTCGGTGGTGACCTGGGCACCCGCCGCCCGCAGCAGCCGGGCCAGCGCGTCGCCGACCGCCGCCCAGCGCACCCCGCCGAGGTGGATCGGGCCGGTCGGGTTCGCCGAGACGAACTCCAGGTTGAGCCGCTGACCGGCCAGCGCCCGGCTGTGCCCGTACTCCTTGCCGGCCTGCACCACGACGCGCGCCAGCTCGCCGGCGGCGGCGGCCTCCAGGCGAATGTTGAGGAAGCCCGGCCCGGCGATCTCCACCGAACGGATCCCGCGCGCCCCGGCCAGCCGCTCGGCCAGCGCGCCGGCCAGCTCCCGCGGCGGGACACCGGCTCGCTTGGCCAGCTGGAGCGCGAGCGTCGAGGCGTAGTCGCCGTGCTCCGGGTTGCGGGGCCGCTCGACCGTCGCCGTCCCCGGCAACAGGGATTGATCAAGGCCGCGCTCGGCGAACACGGCGCGGGCGGCGGCGAGAACCACTTCTGCGAGCTCAGCAGGAGTCACTGAGACATGCTAGCCGGGGTAGACTCGGTGACCTGGCGGCGACCCGGCGCGCTGGTCACGATGCGGACCGGGCGTGACCGTCACCCCCGACCCCGACCGACGTACGAGGCATGATGAGCATCAGCAGCCAGGGTGGCCAGCAGCGCCGCCCCTCTGTCGTCGCCACCGGCAAGAAGGCGCCTTCGGCCGGGAAGGAGAAGGCGTCTGGTTCCCAGGCCGGGACCACCGACGCGGCGAAGGCCTCGAAGGCCGCGACATCGAAGACCACGCCGAAGACGGCCGCCCGGACCGGCCCGGCAGCCGGCGGGCGGCCAGGGGCCGGCAAGCGGCCCGGCGCCGGCGGGAAGGGCGGCGGTCCGCGGCGGCCGGTCGCCCCGGTCAAGGTGACCCAGGGCCGGAACTGGGGCGCGGTCGCCCTGTTCACCGTGGTCGGCCTGCTCGCGGC
>JADGHA010000348.1 GCA_019689695.1 Micromonosporaceae bacterium
GTCCGGGTGTGCGGGGTTGACCCGGTCGAGCGCACCGGCCGACCATTAGGCGCCGCCTGGACGGGTGAGCTGACGGGCGCCGGTGGCGAGGGTCGACCGGGCGCCGGTGACGCGGGTCTGCCTGGCACCGCCGGGCTCAGCGGGACGGTCGTCCGCCGCCCCGCCAGGTGTCCACGACCGGCCACGGACGCGACCGCCGGGGCAGCGTGACCATGATCTCGCGGCGTTGCCCCGCGTGTCGGCACGACATGAGCGGTGCCGGACGGGAGACTACCTACGCGCGTGCCGGGCACCGGGGATCCGGCCAGCCGAGGAGATCTCGCAGCCGCGCCAGAGCCGGTCGCGGGCGGTGCGACCATGCCTGGTGCGGCAGGTGCCGGCGGGGCCGGGCCGATGCCATGACGGGCGGGTCGCCCGGTGGTGGTCGGTCGCCGGCCGGGCGACCACGCATCAGACGCGGACCAGGGTGGATCCGGCGAGTCGGCGCTGTGCCGCCCGTGCCGTGGTATGTGGGTCCCGGGTTCGGACGGGCGTTCCGCCCTCTCGGTGTGCCGGCTGTGGCGTCCCGGTGAGCCGTACCCGCTATCGGGTCGGCTGTGCCGTCCGGTGGGTGGGTCTTCGTCCGGCCCCACATAATGCCGGCGGCGCCCGGTAAAGGAGCCGCCGGCCGGTGGGGCCCAGGCAGATCGGCGGTGGGGAGGGTCTGGATCGGATGTCGGCGACCATTCGCCCGATCCAGCCCCATAATCCATGTCGCACAGGGTAACGGAGAACCGGGTTCTCAGGACACTCCTTGCACTGGATGGCCGGATCGGCTAGGCACTTGGTGGTGGGTCACAATTCCAGGTGTGACCGCCGACCACTACTTCAGCGTCCGGCCGGAGACCAAGGCGCGTCGGCGCACCGTCCGGTTCTCTGCGGGCGGGCGGGAGTTTTCGCTGGTGGCGGCGGGCGGCGTCTTCTCCGCCGGCCGGCTCGACCCCGGGACGGCGGTCCTGCTGCGCAAGGCTCCGCTGCCGGACGCCGCATCGCGCGGCCCATTCCTTGACCTGGGCTGCGGGTATGGCCCCATCGCCTGCGTGCTCGCGGCGTGTGCGCCAGAAGCCATCGTGTACGCGGTGGACGTGAACACCCGGGCGTTGGACCTGGTGCGGGAGAACGCCGCCGCGCTTGGTGCCAGTGGCCGAATACGGACAGTAACGCCGGACGGCGTACCTGATGGATTGGCGTTCCAACAGATATGGAGCAACCCACCGATCCGCGTCGGCAAGGCGGACCTGTATGAGCTGCTGCGCCGCTGGCTACCCCGGTTGGCGCCCGACGGGGAGGCGTGGCTGGTGGCCGGCCGGCATCTGGGCGCTGATTCGCTGCACGGATGGCTGGTCGAGCAGGGCTGGCAGGTGACCCGCGAGGCGAGCCAGAAGGGCTACCGGGTGCTGCGGGTCAGGCGCTGACTCAGCGCTTGATCGCGATGCCGCCGTACATGTGCACCTCGTCGTCGCGCAGGCTCGCGGCCTGCTCGTCTGGGTGCCAACGATGGACCAGGACCACGCCGGGGTCAACCAGCTCCAACCCGCGGAACAGGTCTTCCACCTCGGCGCGGGTCCGAAGCTTGGCGCGCATGCCCGCCCTCTCGTACTCGGCCCTGACCTGCTCCGTGTCCTCCGGGGAGTTGTCACCGGTCGCCGTGGAGATCGCCAGGAAGCTGCCGGGTGGCAAGGGTGCCATCAGCGTGTCGATGACGTGGTGCACCTCGTCCTCGTCGACGACGAAGGGCAGGATGGCGATCAGGGAGAGCGCCACGGGCTTGGTCAAGTCCAGGATCTGGTACTCCGGCGCGTTCATGATCGCCTGCGGGTTGCGGAAGTCGGCGTCGATGTAGGCCGTCTCACCCTCCGGCGTGCTGGTCAGCAGGGCGCGGGCGTGCACCAGCACGATCGGGTCATTGTCCACATACACCACCCGGCTGGTCGGGTCGACCTCCTGCACGACCTCGTGCAGGTTCGGCGAGGTGGGTAGCCCGGTACCGATGTCCAGGAACTGGCGGACGCCTCGCTCGGCGGCGAGGTACCGGGCGACGCGGGCCATGAACGCCCGATTCGCCCTCATCGACACCTTGATCGACGGCAGCAGCTGCATCAGCTTGTCGCCGACCTCCCGGTCGGCCTTGAAGTTGTCCTTGCCGCCGAGGATGTAGTCATATACCCGTGCGGTGTGCGCGACGTCGGTGTTCAGCCGCACGTTGGAAGTCACGTTGCTCCTTTGAGGACGAGCGTTGCACGTGTTGGTGCCGAGCTATGTTACCGGCCGGACGGCAATTCTGTTGAGGCCCAATTTCCGACCTGTGAGTATTCCGACGTGGGATACGTGGATGTGGCGGGTGTCGCACACACGCTGCCCGGTGGCCGCAAGCTCTTCTCCGACGTGTCGTTCCGGGTCGGCGAGGGGGCGAAGGTGGCCCTGGTCGGGCCGAACGGCGCCGGGAAGACCACGTTGTTGCGGATGGTCGCCGGGGACCTCCCGGTGACCACCGGGACGGTGGCGCGCTCGGGTGGGCTCGGCGTGATGCCCCAGCTCATCGGGATGATCGCTGACTCCCGTACCCTCCACGATCTCGCTCTGGAGCTCTCGGCGCCGCGGCTGCGGGCGGCGGGCGAGCGGCTCGCCGCCGCCGAGGCCGCGCTGCGGTCAGACGATGACCACAAGGCCCAGATGCGGTACGCCGAGGCGCTGACCGCCTGGGGCGAGGCGGGCGGGTACGAGGCGGAGGTGCTCTTCGACACCGCCAGCGTCGCCGCCCTCCACCTGCCGTGGGAGCAGGCCCGCGACCGTCCGGTGAGGACGCTCTCCGGCGGGGAGCAGAAGCGGTTCGCGCTGGAGTTGCTGCTGCGCGGCCCGGACGAGGTGCTGCTGCTCGACGAGCCGGACAACTTCCTGGATGTGCCGGGCAAGCGCTGGCTGGAAGGGCGGCTGCGCGAGTCGGCCAAGTCGGTGCTGTACGTCTCGCACGACCGGGAGCTGCTGGCGAACACGGCCGACCGGGTGGTGGCGGTGGAGGGCGGCTCGGCCTGGGTGCACCCCGGCGGCTTCGCCTCCTGGCACGAGGCCCGGCTGGCCCGGCACGAGCGGCTGGACGAGGCGCGCCGGCGCTGGGACGAGGAGCACCAGAAGCTGCGCGAGCTGATGCTGATGTACAAGCAGAAGGCGGCGTACAACTCCGACATGGCCTCGCGCTACCGGGCCGCACAGACCCGGCTGCGCAAGTTCGAGGAGGCCGGACCGCCCCCGCTGCCGCCGCGCGAGCAGGAGATCAAGGTGCGCCTGGCCGGCGGGCGCACCGGCAAGCGGGCGGTGGTCTGCCAGCAGCTGGAGCTGGACGGGCTGACATACCCGTTCGACCTGGAGGTCTGGTACGGCGACCGGGTGGCTGTGCTCGGCGCGAACGGCACCGGAAAATCGCACTTTCTGCGGCTGCTGGCGCGCGGTGGCTCGCAGCCGGGCGGCGAGGCGACCCCGGTGGATGGCCAGCCGCTCGAGCCGGTGCCGCACGCCGGGCTGGCCCGGCTCGGCGCGCGGGTGCGGCCCGGCCACTTCTCCCAGACCCACGACCGGCCGGACCTGGTCGACCGGACGCTGGTGGAGATCCTCTGGCGGGGTGACGAGCACCGGCCGGGCATGGACCGGCACGCCGCGATGCGGGCGCTGAACCGGTACGAACTGGCCGGCCAGGGCGACCAGCGGTTCGGCACGCTCTCCGGTGGCCAGCAGGCCCGGTTCCTCATCCTCCTGCTGGAGTTGTCCGGCGCGACGCTGCTGCTGCTGGACGAGCCGACGGACAACCTGGACCTCGCCTCGGCGGAGGCGCTGGAGGACGGGCTGCGCAAGTTCCAGGGCACGGTGCTGGCGGTGACGCACGACCGCTGGTTCGCCCGCTCGTTCGACCGGTTTCTCGTGTTCAACGGCGACGGCGAGGTCATCGAGACCCCCGAGCCGGTCTGGGACCACGGTTGACCGTTGACGTGCCGGGGATGGCGGCCGCCGCGGCGCGGGTACTGGTGACGGGGACCATGGTCAGGTTGTGAGATCCGCTGGCGGGCCGACCCGGTCCGTCGTACGGTGACAGGGACAACACCCACGGGAGCCCGGTGCACCGGGCTGAGAGGGGGGCTGGAGCCCCCGACCGTCGAACCTGATCCGGGTAATGCCGGCGCAGGGAGGAGGCCGCGGTGGAACCGCTCGGACGGCTACACATCGTCACCGACACCCGGCCCGGCCGTGACCCGCTCACCGTGGCCCGGGCGGCGCTGTCGGTGGGCGCGCCGGTCGTGCAGGTGCGGGTCGAGGACCAGGCCACCGACCGCGAGGCGTACGACCTGACCGTGCGGGTGGTCGCGCTGTGCGCCGAGTACGGGGCGACGTGCCTGGTCAACGACCGGCTGCACGTGGCGCTCGCGGCCGGCGCCGCGGGTGGGCACGTCGGCGCGGACGACCTGCCGGTCGAGGCGGCCCGGCGGGTGCTCGGACCGACGGCCGTCCTCGGCGCGACGGCCCGGTCGCCGCGCAGCGCTCTCGACGCAGCCGGTGCCGGGGCGTCCTATGTGGGCGTCGGTCCGGCGTACGCGACATCCACCAAGCCGGGACTGCCGGCCCCGATCGGTCCGGCCGGCATCGCCGCCGTGGCGACCGCCGTCGATGTGCCGGTGATCGCGATCGGCGGGATCACCCCCGGCCGGGTGCCCGAACTGCTTGCCGCCGGCGCATACGGGGTGGCCGTGGTCGGCGCCGGGCCCGCCCCCCCCCACCCCGCCCGCGCGCTGT
>JADGHA010000349.1 GCA_019689695.1 Micromonosporaceae bacterium
GGGTACGCACCGCCCGATCCAGATTGGACGCCGACGGTGGCGCTGCCCGCCCCGGCCCCCCGCCCGTGGTACGGCTGGTCTTCACCGCACACTCGGTGCCGGTGCGGATGGCGCGCAGCTCCGGCCCGGACGGCGGCCGGTACGAGGCGCAGCTGCGGGAGACGGCCCGCCTGGTCGCCGCGGCCGCGGCACCGGACCTGGAGTGGGACCTGGTCTGGCAGAGCCGTTCCGGCCCGCCGCACGTGCCCTGGCTGGAGCCGGACATCAACGACCACCTGGCCGCACTCGCCGGCGACGGGGTCACCGGCGTGGTGGTCAGCCCGATCGGGTTCAGCTCGGACCACCTGGAGGTGGTCTGGGACCTGGACATCGAGGCGGCCACGACCGCGGCCAAGGTGGGCCTGAAGTTCGCCCGTGCCGCGACCCCGGGCACCGACCCGCGGTTCGTCGCGATGGTGCGCGAACTGGTCGTCGAACGCTACGGCGCGGGGCCGCGACGCAAGCTGGGCAGCCTTCCGGTCTGGGACACCTGTCCGGAGGGCTGCTGCCTCTCGGCGGGCGGATCCGGCAGCGCCCACGGAGCGTCGTCGTGACCGGACGGAAACCCGTCGAGTACTGGCTGACGGACATGGACGGCGTGCTGGTCCACGAGGGCCTGCCAGTCCCCGGCGCGCCGGAGTTCGTCGCCCGGCTGCGCGCCTCGGGCAAGCCGTTCCTGGTGCTCACCAACAACTCCATCTACACGCCGAGGGACCTGCACGCGCGGCTGACCCGGATGGGCTTCGACGTGCCGGAGGACATGATCTGGACGGCCGCGCTGGCCACCGCGCAGTTCCTTTCGGACCAGCGGCCGGGCGGCACCGCGTACGTGATCGGAGAGGCCGGGCTGACCACGGCGCTGCACGCGGCCGGGTACGTGCTCACCGACTTCGCGCCCGACTACGTGGTGCTGGGCGAGACCCGCACCTACAGCTTCGAGGCGATCACCAAGGCGATCCGGCTGATCAACGACGGCTCCCGGTTCATCTGCACCAACCCCGACCCGACCGGCCCGTCCAGCGAGGGCGCGCTGCCGGCCGCCGGCTCGGTCGCGGCGCTCATCTCCAAGGCGACCGGCGTGGAGCCGTACTTCGTCGGCAAGCCGAATCCGATGATGATGCGCTCGGCGCTGAACACCATCCAGGGACACTCCGAGACCACCGCGATGATCGGTGACCGGATGGACACCGACATCCTCTGCGGGCTGGAGGCCGGGTTGGAGACGATCCTGGTGCTCACCGGCATCAGCACGCGCGCCGACGTGGACCGCTACCCGTACCGGCCGTCGCGGGTGGTCAACTCGGTGGCCGACCTGGTGGACGAGATCTAGTCCGGGTAGACCAGCGGGATTCGAGTTTGTGACCGCGTCCGGCGTGTGATCAGCTAGTCGGCATGCCACGCTTCGCGTCGTACGACGGGACCGAGCTGGCCTACCACCTAAAGGGCAGTGGCGACCCGCTGGTCTGCCTGCCGGGCGGGCCGGCCCGCGCCAGCGCCTATCTGGGCGACCTCGGCGGGCTGTCCGCGTACCGGACGCTGGTCAAGCTTGACCTGCGCGGTTCGGGCGACTCGGCGATCCCTGCCGACCCGGCGTCCTACCGCTGCGATCGCCTGGTCGCGGACGTCGAGGCGCTGCGGGTCCACCTTGGACTCGACCGGATGGACCTGCTGGCCCACTCCGCCGCCGGCGACCTGGCGATTCTCTACGCCGCCGCCCACCCGGAGCGGTTGAGCCGGCTCATCCTCGTCACACCGGCCCTGGAGGCGGCCGGCATCAGGCTCACCGACGAGGAGTGGCTCGGCACCCTCGCCAGGCAGTCCGCACAGCCGTGGTACGCCGACGCGTACGCCGCGATCATGGCGTGGGACGCGGGCGAGGACACGCCGGCGAACCGTATCAGCGCGGCGCCGTTCTTCTACGGGCGCTGGGACGAGATCACGGCGGCCCACGCCGGGAGCGAGTTCGAGCAACGGGCACCCGCCGCGGCGGCCGGCTACCGCGCCGAGGGCGCCTTCGATCCTGAGCGGACCCGCGCTGCGCTGGCGCAGGTCACCGCGCCCACCCTGGTGGTGGCCGGCGGCCTCGACCCTGCCCCGACCCCGCAGCGCGCCGCCGAGCTGGCCGGGCTGTTTCCCAACGGACGGCTCGTCGTCGACCCGGACGCGGCGCACTACCCCTGGGTCACCGGACCGCAGGCGTTTGTCAGGAACGTCCTGACATAGCCGGTCGGTTCGCCGCGAGGACCCGGTCGCCGAGCGGCGTGACGGTGTGCAGGACGCCCTTGCCGACTCGTTCGGTGGTGAGCAGCCCCGCATCCCGCAGTGTGCGGGTGTGCTGCGAGACCGTGGCCGGACTGATGCCCAGCTCCCTGGCGAGCTCGCTGGTGCTGCGCGGCGCGGCGGCCAGCTCCAAGACGGCTGCCCGGGTCCGCCCGAGCAGCTCGGCGAGCGGGTCCGCGGCGGGGGCGTCGTCGATGAGCGGCAGCGGGGTCAGCGCCGGGTACACGATCAGCACCGACCCGTCCGGATGGGTGTCGACGAGCGGCCGCTCGGCCCCGAACACCGAGGGCAGCAAGGTGACCCCGCGGCCACCCGGGGTCACCGTGAGTTCGTGCTCGACGTCGAACTCCAGCGTGGTCCCCTGCCAGCGGCCACGCGGACCGATCATCTGCAGCGCCGCCCGCAGCCCGCACTCGCCGGCCACCCGGGCACGCCACGCGACGTCGGCGCGGTGGCCCCGGGAGATCTGCGTCCAGCTGCCTCGGATGAGTGCCTCGTATCCGGCGCACAAGGCGTCCCGTAAGGCCGCCCAGGCCGGCCGGTCGCGCCGGTAGAGGGAGCGGACCCACGGCGTGGTCGGCAGCCCGGCACCGCACACCCGGCGCAGCTCGCTCTGCACGAACGGGGTCGGTGCGGCGAGCACCGCCGCCAGGCCGTCGTCCAGCCCGTCGCTGATCGGGTCGAGGAACCTGGGGCCGGCACCGGTGGGCGGCACCAGATGGAGCAGCAGCCGGGCCGCCGGCGGGAGCGCGGCCTGGCTGGCGCGGCGCCAGCCAGCGAACACCGGGTCCCGCCGGCGCAGCGCGGCCACGGCGAGGCCCAGCTCCATCAGCGGCGCGGGAGTCGCGGCGAACCTGGTGCGCAGCAGGTCGTCCCCCGTGAAGTGCACCCGCAGCACGCCTCACCCCCGCCTCGGACGTTTTGGTCTGCGCCGAAACCATCGCGCCCGCGGCAGCGCCCCGGGCAGGCTGCAGCTCGCAGCCGATACCGAGGAGGTTAGCGAGTGAGACTTCGACGACGTGTTCTGGGCGGCGCCGTAGCCGCCGTGGCCGCCGGCGCCACCGTGCTGGCCGGCTCCACGCCGGCGTCCGCGGACTCACCCAGCCCGTGGGAGCCGTACCATTCCGAGCCCTTCACGCAGGCCGCCGGCGATGTCTGCGAGTTCGCCGTCCACGGTGACATCGTCCGCGACCACGAGTTCGTGCGTACCCTGCAGACGTACCCGGACGGCACTCCGAAAGAGCAGGAGTTCGTCGGCCCGCTCGTCATCCGGTTCACCAACATGAGCACCGGAAAGTCGGTCGTGCGGGACCTGACCGGCACCGGCTGGTGGTTCTACGACCAGGACGGGACGATCCGCGGTCACGGTGTCGGGCACATGGCCATCGGCATCCACGCCGTCAACACCAGCCCGCCGCCCGGCGAGTACGTGCTGACCGGGGAGTTCGACTTCGTCCTGCACCCGGACGGCACCCGGAACTTCACCATCCAGCACGGCCAGGCGGAGAACCTCTGCCAGACCCTGGCCTGAGCGCGGCTCAGGGCGCGAGCGGGGCGTTGCAGGCGGCGACCAGGGCGCGCCTGCACGCCACCGTGAGCGGGCGCAGTGCGGCGTCGCGCTGCTGGGCCTCGTACCCGGTGACCGCGCCCCCGGGGGCGGCGTGCTCGGCCAGGGCGAGCACCTGGTCCAGGATGCTGGCCCGGGCGTACAGCCGGCGGGCCCGCGGGTCGAAGCCGGGCGGCAGGTCGGTGCCGTTGTCCGGCCGGCGCAGCTGGGCCAGCGCCCCGGCCAGCTCGGGACGCCACTGGGCGATGTCCAGCCGGGCCAGCCGGGCAGTGCTTTCGGCGAGGACGGTGGCCAGCTCCGCCTCCGCCTCCGCCGCGGTGGGCTCCCCGGGAGCCGGGCCCGCTGGCCGGTCCAGCGGGTAGACCCGCCACAGCACGGTGGAGAACGTGTCACCGGAGCCGGAGGTGTGGGTGCGCAGCTCGGGCACCACGCCCAGCGCCCCGGCCAGCACACCCTCGCCGGCCAGCAGCGCGGCGCTGCTGAACGGCCCCGGGCCGGGCAGGCCGCGGGGATCGCCGGGCGCCGGCAGCACCAGGCGTACCTCGTCGGGGTGCAGCCTGGAGAGCGTGGGCAGGGCGTCCCGCAGCGGGACGTCGGTCCAGGTGCCCGGCGCGTCGGCGACCAGGTGCTCCTCGTCGCCGGCGATCGCGTCAGCGATCTCGTCAAAGGGCACCAAACCGGCCCGCCACGCCCGGACCCAGGCGACGAACCGCGACGACCGGCGTACCGTCAGTGTCGCGGCGCCTGCTGCGGGTGACATGCAGGCTAGCGTACGGGATCCGGCGCGTCGGCTCGATGTGACCTCCGGCGCGCGGCTAGCGTCAGGGCCGTGGGGAGGTACGACGACGTCCTGCGCCAGCCGCGTCGCGTCAGGACAGTGCCCGAGGTGGACGCGGAGCCGGACCTGGTGGTC
>JADGHA010000350.1 GCA_019689695.1 Micromonosporaceae bacterium
CCTTCGCGTCCCGCCCGCTGATCCCGTCCATGGGCTGCATCATGTCAGCGCGGCGCGGGGTCGCGGTACTCGTCGGCGGTGTACCGCTGCGCGGTCAGCCCGGCCGGCCAGGTGCCAGGCGGCCAGCCGCCCTTGGCCAGCAGCGCCCGCAGGAAGTGCTCCGGATGCGGCAGCTTCGCCCAGACCGCGGGCAGGAAGGTGGCTCGGCGGCGGCCGTCGGTGAGGATCAGGCCGTCCACTCCCGGCCGCAGCGCGGCGAGCAGCTCGTCCGGCCCGGTCACCAGCAGGGGCTCCGCGTCGCTGAGCACGGAGACTTTCACGTCCAGCTCCGGCCACTCGGCCGCGGTGACCGGCGGCAGCCGGGGGTCGGCCATCGCCCGTTGGGCGTTGCGGATCACGTCCCGGTAGAGCGGGCGCACGGCTTCGAGCGTGCCGATGCAGCCGCGGAGCTCACCGGCGCGTTCGAGCGTCACGAACGACGCGCCGATGGCCCGCAGCGGCTGGGCCGCGGGCGGTCGCCCGTCCGGCGGACGCCCGGCGAGCCGGGCCCGGACCGCCTCCGCGGCGAGCCGGGCCAGCGCCGCGCCGTCGGCGGTGCTGAGACGGCCCGGTGACGGGCTCATGCCCCAAGCCTAGGAGCAGCACCGTGGATCGGTGCAACCCATGTCAGCCGAGGCCCACCGCGGCCAGGCTGGCCTCCCAGAGGTCGGCGGCGAGTCGCCGGTCGACCGCGTTGCGGGCCGGGGTACGCAGCCGCCGCCGGTAGTAGTACCCACCGTTGGTGATCTCTTCGGCGGGTGCGGTGGCCAGCCACACCAGCGTGTCCGCGCCCTCCTCGGGCGTGCGCAGCAGCGGCGCGATCCGGTAGAAGAACGAGTACACCGGGTTGCCGCTGCCGAAGCGGGTACGGACGACGCCCGGGTGGTACGAAGTGGTCAGCACCTGAGGCCAGCGCCGGGCGGCCTCGGCGGCGAAGAGCACGTTCGCCTGCTTGCTCGACGCGTACGCCCGCATGGCGCGGTAGCCGGGGCGTTGCCCGCGCAGGTCGGCGGGGTCGAGCGCCCCGGCGGCGTGTACCGCCGAGGCGGTGACCACCACCCGGCCACCGGACAGCCGGTCCAGCAACAGGTTCGTGAGCAGGAACGGGGCCAGATGGTTGGCCTGCATGGTCAGCTCGAAGCCATCCACAGTGACCTGTCGCCGGTGGACGACGGCGCCCGCGTTGTTCGCCAGCACATGGATCGCCGGGTAGTCGGCGCGCAGCTTCTCCGCCAGCGCCCGCACTTCGTCGAGTACGGCGAAGTCGGCCTGGTGCACGACGGCGTCCGGCACCTGCGCCTTGGCCGCGGCCAGCCGGTCCGGGTCCCGCCCGACCATGACGATGTGATTGCCGCGCCGGGCGAACTCCTTCGCGGCCGCCAGGCCGATGCCGGAGCTGGCCCCGGTCACCACAACGACGGGCATGGCCTGAGATTACAGTGACGGACCAAGCGGGAAGGTGATTGTCATGGGTGCTCTCGGACGGCCCCGGCGGTCCTGCCTGGCGGTGCCCGGGTCCAGCCCGAAAATGCTGGACAAGGCGCAGGGCCTCCCGGCCGACCAGGTCTTCCTCGACCTGGAGGACGCGGTGGCGCCGCTGGCCAAGCCGCAGGCGCGCCGGAACATTGTGGCCGCGCTCACCGAGGGCGACTGGGGTGGCAAGGCCCGGGTGGTACGGGTGAACGACGTGACCACGCCCTGGGCGTACCGCGACGTGGTCGAGGTGTGCGAAGGTGCGGGCGCGGCGCTGGACTGCGTGATGCTGCCCAAGGTGCAGGACGCCTCCCACGTGCGGTGGCTGGACCTCACGCTGACCCAGATCGAGAAGGCGCTCGGCCTGCCGGTGGGTGGCATCGGCATCGAGGCGCAGATCGAGAGCGCCCGCGGACTGGTCAATGTGGATGCCATCGCGGCCGCCTCGCCGCGGGTGGAGACCATCATCTTCGGGCCAGCCGATTTCATGGCGAGCATCAACATGAGGTCGCTGGCGGTGGGGGCGCTGCATCCGGACTATCCCGGCGACCCGTACCACTACGTCCTGATGCGGATCCTGATGGCCGCCCGTGCCCATGACAAGCAGGCGATCGACGGGCCCTACTTGCAGATCCGCGACGTGGACGGGTTCCGGGCGGCGGCCAGGCGGTCGGCGGCGCTCGGCTTCGACGGCAAGTGGGTGCTGCACCCCGGTCAGATCGAACCGGCGAACGAAGTCTACTCACCGTCCCAAGAGGACTATGATCGCGCCGAGCTGATCCTGGACGCGTACGAGTACTACACCTCGGAGGCGGGCGGCAAGCTGGGCGCAGTGATGCTCGGTGACGAGATGGTCGACGAGGCGTCACGGAAGATGGCGATGGTGGTCGCCGCCAAGGGACGCGCGGCCGGGATGGTCCGGACCTCCCGGTTCACCCCGCCAGCAGCTGCATGAACGTGCTGGATTCGAACTCCTCGGGGTGGTTGGCGATGTACCAGATGGCGATGGCCCAACCGATCCCGGCGAGCACGAACAGCCCGGTCGCGATCCAACCCACGATCACGCCGGCCAGCGCCATCCCGCCGCCGCCGTCGCCGCGCTCGCGGATCTGCCGTTGCGAGACGTGACCGAGGATCGCACCGATCGCGCCGATCCACCCGCCGAGGCCGTACGCGCACAGTCCGAGTGCGCCGACGAGGGAAACGACCAACGAGGCGACTGCCAGCCCGTTGGTCGGCCGGGGCGGAGCCGGATACCCGTACGGCGGAACGTAGGCAGGCGTTCCGGGCGGGAGGTTGGGGGTGCCCGGCGAGGGCTGCGGCCAACCACCCGGCTGCTGCTGGTACGTCATCGGGCCGTCCTCAGGAAGTCGAATGGGGGATGGTGCCCGACAGGGTAGCGGCCGGCTGCACTGGTATGGGTTCCCGACGTTGTCGTTGCCCGGACGGGAGCAACCGGGCAGGATCACGACATGGCATCTGAGGTGCACCCGGCCGCCAACGGCCGGCGTCCGCGGCGGGGGATGTTGCGCGCCGCGCGCAGCCGCGGCGCCACGGGTGGCGATGCCGGCGGGACGTCCGCGGCGGGCGCGGGCGGCAGCGCCGTCCTGCGCGCCGTCTCCCCCGGCGAGCTGCAGCCGGTGGTCGAGCCGACCGCCGGCCCGCTGACCGACCGGCTTGACGGCCGGGTCGCGCTGGTCACCGGCGCCGGCAGCCCGGACGGCATCGGCTTCGCCACCGCCCGCCGGCTGCGCGCGCTGGGCGCCCGGGTGGCGATGGTCTCCACCACCCGGCGCATCCACGAACGGGCGGCCGAACTGGACGCCACCGGCTTCGTCGCCGACCTCACCGTGGAGGCGGAGGTGGCCGCGCTCGCGGACGCGGTCGCCGAGACGTTGGGCGACGTCGAGGTGCTGGTCAACAACGCCGGCCTGGCGAGCAAGGCCAGCCCGGAGGTGCTGCGGCCGGTGGCCCAGCTGACCTACGCCGAGTGGCGCGCCGAGATCGACCGCAACCTGACCACGGCGTTCCTGTGCAGCCGGGCGTTCCTCGGCGGCATGGCCGAGCGCGGCTGGGGCCGGATCGTGAACCTGGCCGCGACCGCCGGGCCGATCAACGCGCTGCCGACGGAGGCCGCGTACGCCGCGGCCAAGGCGGGTGTGGTCGGCCTGACCCGGGCGCTGGCCATGGAGCTGGTGGCGGACGGGATCACCGTGAACGCGGTGGCGCCGGGACTGATCCACACCGGTGCCTCCACCGCGGTGGAGCTCAAGCAGGGCCGGGGTACGCCGATCGGGCGCCCGGGGACGCCGGACGAGGTGGCCGCCGCCATCGCCTTCCTGTGCTCGCCTGCCGCCTCGTACATCACCGGACAGATGCTGGTGGTGGACGGCGGCAACAGCGTCCGCGAGGCCCAGTTCCGCTAGCGGGGTCAGGCCAGTTCCGCTGAGCCGAGGTCAGGTCGGCAGCGGCAGCTCGGTGCCGACCGCCTCGCAGTACGGGCGCAGCGCGGTCACCGTGACATAGCCGTTGCCGAGCAGCGCCAGGTCGCTGTCCGGCTCGTGTTCCTGGGCGGCGCGCGCCGCCTCGTCCGCTCCGACCGTGGTCCGGATGAAGCCCTCGCCCACCTCGGCGAGGGTCATCTGCACCGAGCCGTACCTGGTCAGGCTGGCCCGGCGTACGCCGGCGAGCTGATCGGCCGGGCGGTTCGGCACATTGACGCTGACCACGGTCATCTCGTCGGTTTTGGTGACCAGCGGCAGCAGCTGGCCGGCGGTCGTCTCGGCCGTCTCCCAGTGGCAGCGTTCCGGCTCCAGGCCGACGTCCAGGGAGAACGCCATCGCCCGGCACCCGTTCAGCGACCCGGTGAAGGCCGCGCCGACGGTACCGGAGTGCAGCACCGCCCGGCCGGTGTTGGCGCCCCGGTTGATCCCCGAGAGCACCAGCTCCGGGGGCGTGCCGAAGGCGCCCCGCAGCGCGATGGTCACGATGAACCCCGGCGAGGCCGCCACCGCGTACGCCCGGATGTGCGGCAGGCCCGGCAGCTTGCGTTCCTCCACCACCACCCGGCCCTGCCGCTCGGTGGCGATCATGGACGCCGCGCTGCCGCTCGCCTCGATCAGCGGGGCGGCGACGGTCACGTCGAGGCCGTGCCGGTGGGCGGCCCTGGCCAGCGCCCGGAGGCCTGCCGCGTCGATGCCGTCGTCGTTGGTGACCAGCGTCCGCAGGTGGTGCTTCATGGTGACCGCCCTTCCCGCCGCCCGCCGGCTCCGGCGCCGCCGGCCCC
>JADGHA010000351.1 GCA_019689695.1 Micromonosporaceae bacterium
CCCGTCACGCCCGTCACGCCACCACCGGCCTCCACACCGCCGCCAGCCCCCGCGCCACCACCGGTCTTCACGCCATCACCGCCCGCGAAGCCGGCGCCGAGTCCCGCGCCGCCGCCCAGCGCGACTACCGCTTCGGACGCGTCACCTTCTCCGAGTACGCCGGCACCGCCCATGACGGTCACCTTCGGGCCGGCGCCGTCCGCCGGCAGGCGGCCGACGAGCCTGTTGGACGCCGACCAGACCGCGGTCATACCGCTCAACCTCGCCAACGGGGCGGCGGCCGACGCGACCACCGTCATACCTGCCGTTGCGGACGCCACGGCCGTGATCCCGGTGGTCCCCGCCAGCCCTACTGCCTCCGGCCCGGCGGCAGCGGGCAGCCCTGCAGCACCCGGTAGCCCTTCGGTGCCCCAGCCCAGCTCCCCCGCCTCTGGCAGCCCGGCCGGTGCCCACTCCGTCGCCCAGCCGGCGAACCCGTCCGGGCCGGCGAACCCAGCCACACCGGGAACCGCAACCGCATCGACGGATGCCGCCGACGCGTCCCAAGCGCCCGACGCACCGGGGAAGGAAGAGCAGCGGCCGCGGCGCCGTGGCGAGCGGGTGGTCGCGCTGCGGGCCGAGCGGACCGGGGAGGGTTACCGCAGCATCCACTCCGCGCTGACCCGCACCACCGCCGGCACCATCATCCGCACCGGCTTCCGGACCGTGGGCGAGCTCATGATCACCTTTGGCCTGATCGTGATGCTCTTCGCCGCGTACGAGGTCTGGGGCACCGCGGCGGCCATCAACGCCCACCAGAACGACCTCGACCAGCAGCTCGGCCAGCAATGGGACCAGCCGGACCCGACTGTCGGCCCCACCCAACCGGCCAAACTTGGACCGCCGCCGCCCGGCAACGCCGTCGCGCGGCTCTACATCCCGAAGCTGAAGAAGCACTGGGTGGTGGTCGAAGGCGTCACCCAGAAGGCGATCCGGTACGCCCCCGGCCACTACCCCGATACCGCCATGCCAGGGCAGATCGGCAACTTCTCCGTCGCCGGGCACCGCACCCGGGCCATCTTCTGGCGGCTGGACGAGGTGCACAAGGGCGACTGGATCGTGGTGGAGACCAAGAAGAACTGGTTCGTCTACCAGGTGAGCAGCACGGAGATCGTCAAGCCGACCGCGGTCGAGGTGGTGGCCCCGGTGCCCGGCAAGCCGGGCCAGAAGCCGAAGGTGGCGATGCTGACGCTGACCACCTGCAACCCCAAGTTCGACAACTACCAGCGGCTGATCGTGCACGCCAAGCTGGTCCGCACGCAGGACCGGTCGGCAGGAGAACCGGCCGAACTGAAGGGCTGAAGCGATGTACGGCTGGATCTGGCGGCACCTGCCGTTCGGGCGCCCGGGCAAGATCATCGGCTCGATCGGGCTGATCGTCGCGGCCGCCGCGCTGCTGTGGTACGTGGTCTTCCCCTGGGCCGAGCCGCTGCTCCCCTTCGACGACGTGCAGGTCACCGACCAGACGGACACCGGCGGCCAGCTCGGCCCGGACACACCCGGCGGTCCCGGCGGCGCCGCCTCCCCGGGCCCGGGCGCGGAGCCGTCACTCGGCGAGCATGACATCCCGTACCCCACCCGCTCCAACAACCCCGAGCCGACCCCTAGCAGGTGACCGCGTGCGCATCCTCGTCATCGACAACTACGACTCGTTCGTCTTCAACCTCGTCCAGTACCTCGGGCAACTCGGTGCCGAGTGCGAGGTGCGGCGCAACGACGAGATCACGCTGGCCGACGTCGGCCGCCGCGGCGCCGCCGGAATCCTGCTCTCCCCGGGCCCTGGTACGCCCGACCGCGCCGGCATCTGCCTGGACGTGATCCGCGAGTACGGCGGCAAGCTGCCCATCTTCGGCGTGTGCCTGGGCCACCAGGCGATCGGCGAGGCGTTCGGTGCGACCGTGACCCGCGCCCCCGAGCTGCTGCACGGCAAGACGTCCGAGGTGGTCCACACCGGAGCCGGGGTGCTTGCCGGGCTGCCCAGCCCGTTCATCGCGACCCGTTATCACTCGCTTGCGGTGGTGGAGTCGACCCTGCCCGCCGAGATCGAGGTGACCGGACGTACGGAATCGGGGGTGGTGATGGCGATGCGGCACCGCCGCCTGCCGGTCGAGGGCGTGCAGTTCCACCCGGAGTCGGTGCTCACCCAGGGCGGCCACCTGATGTTGGCGAACTGGCTCGCCGCCTGCGGCATGCCGGCCGCCCTGGAACGGGCGCCGGCGCTCGCCGCTGAGGTGGAGGCGCGGCGCCGCGCCGCCTTCGCCACCACCTGACCGCCTTACTCCCGACCCGCTCGCGTTCGCGGGTGCCAACCGTACCCGGCCCCTACAGCCGGCGGTTGCCCCCAGCCGGCGGCGTGCCGGCGTCACTGGGCGTGACAGAGGGGGTGGGCGACTCGGTCTGGTCCGGCTCGGGCTGGGTGACGGTGATGTCGACGGTCCGCCCCTTCACCAGCGCGGTGCCGCCCGCCGGGTCCTGGCTCTCGACCTTGCCCGCCTGGTCCGGCGGCACGGTCGTGCCCTCGATGACGTTGACCTTGAAGCCCTGGCTGACCAGGATCTCCCGCGCCGCCTCCTCGGTCTTGTCGAGCACGTTCGGGACCTTGACCATGTTGCCCTTGGAGATCTCGACCGTCACCACCGTCCCCTTCGGCACCTCCTTGCCCGCGTCGGGGACCCGGACGACCTGATCCTTTGGCGCCTCGTTATCGACGCTCTTGAAGTCCGCCTTCAACCCAACCTGCTCGAGCTGGCTCTCCGCGACCTCCTTGGTCGAGCCGACCAGGTTGTCGGGGATGGTGACGACCTCGGGTCCGCCGCATATGTCGAACCGGACGGTGGCGTTCTCCTTGGCCTTCGCGCCTGCCGGCGGATTCTGGGCCACCACGCTGTTCTTCGTGCAGTCCGAGCTCTTGACGGTCGTGCCGAGCTCCGGCACGAGCTTGGCGGCCCGGATCTCGGCCTCGGCCGCCGCCCGGGTCTTGCCCACCACGTTCGGCACCTCGATGGTGGCCGCGTTGTTGCGGTACATCAACAGGCCGGTCACGAGCGCAACCACGGCGAGCACACCGAGCATGGCGAGCAAGGCCGGCACCCAGGGGGAGCGGCGGCGCTGGCGGGAGTCGCCGACCCGGGCCGGCGGGATCGAACGGGTCGGCGGGCTGAGCTGGCGGGTGGCCGCCGCGGCCATCGCCATCGTCTCCTGCGGGGTCATCACCGGGGTGGCCATGACCCGCCGGCCGGCCGCCGCCCGCAGCAGGTCGGCGCGCATCTCGGCGGCGCTCTGGTAGCGGTTGAGCGGGTTCTTCGCCAGCGCCTTGAGCACTACCGCGTCGATGTCCGGCGTCACGTCCGGGTTGATCATGCTGGGCGGCCGGGGATCCTCCCGTACGTGCTGGTAGGCCACGCTGACCGGGTTGTCGCCGACGAACGGTGGGTGGCCGCAGATCAGCTCGTAGAGCACACAGCCGGCGGCGTACACGTCGGAGCGGGCGTCGACCGGCTCGCCGCGGGCCTGCTCCGGCGAGAGGTACTGGGCAGTGCCGATGACCGCGCTGGTCTGCGTCATCGTGGTGGCGCCGCTGGCCAGGGCTCGGGCGATGCCGAAGTCCATCACCTTGACCTGGCCGCTCTGGGTGAGCATCACGTTGCCGGGCTTGATGTCCCGGTGGATGATGCCGTGCCGGTGGCTGAACTCCAGGGCGGCGCAGATGTCCGCGGTGATCTCCAGGGCACGCCGGGGCAGCAGCCGGCCCTCGACCGCGAGCACCTCCTTGAGGGTCCGCCCGGCGACGAACTCCATGACGATGAACGGCAGGGTCTCTCCGGTGGAGGTGCGCTCCTCGCCGGTGTCGTAGACCGAGACGATCGCCGGGTGGTTCAGCGACGCGGCGTTCTGCGCCTCTCGCCGGAACCGCATCTGGAAGGTCGCGTCGCGGGCCAGGTCGGTGCGCAGCATCTTGATCGCCACGTCCCGGCCCAGCCGCAGGTCGCGCCCGCGGTGCACCTCGGCCATGCCGCCGTACCCCAGCAGCTCACCGACCTGGTACCGGCCACCTAGCAGGCGGGCCTGGGCAGTCATCTCGTCCGTCATCCTTCGGTCGTGTGGTTGGTGGAGGTGTGGCGCCCACCGTTCCGGCTCGGTCATCGCGGTCCCGCGGTTCCGTCGAACGATATGTCAGGAATCTGTACCTCGGCGCCTGCGGCACGGCCTGCGGGCGCGCCGTACCCACTGTTGTAGCGTCCTGAGCCGTTTGTCCGGCTGGCCAGACGGTAGGCGATCAGGCCAGAGCAAAGCACGATAGCCAGAGCGAGGACCACGGCGAGCAGGATCAGCCAGCGGTTCGTGCCCGCCGGGTGCCCGGCCGCGGACGGCCGGTAGGGGTGCGCGGGCCGGGCCACCGGCCGGATTCCGGGCGCCGGGTGGGCGAAGGCTGGGGAAGCGGCCAGCCGGGCCGGCAGGGCCCCAGCCGGCGGCGACACCACGCGCGACGGTGGCGGCGCCGGGCGCGGGCCCGGAGCCGGCGACACCGCCCGGCCGTTCGGCACCGGCGCACCGGCGCGACCCGGGGCCGCCGGTGCCGCGGCCGTCGCCGCAGCGGGCGCCGTGAGCGCTCCGAGACTCGCCGCGGCCTGGCGGGCGCCCGCGGCCAGCTGCGCGGCGCTCGCCCAGCGGGCGGG
>JADGHA010000352.1 GCA_019689695.1 Micromonosporaceae bacterium
CCCTCCCGGCCCCCGGGGGGGGGGCGGGGTCCCCCCGGGGGGGGCGGCCCCGCGGGGGGGCCCGGCCCCGGGACACTCGGGTCAGCCGATCGGTACGCCGCCGGTCGCGGCGAGCTCGTGGCGGCGGACCTTCACCAGGACGGTGGTCGTCACCGCGGCGATGAGCAGCAGTGCCGCGGCCCAGGCGAACGCCCGGGTGTAGCCGTGCACCAGGCCCTGCAGCTGTGCCTGCGGACCGGGGGCGTGGCTGGTCAGGTACCCGGTGACCGCGCTGGTGTAGATGGTGTTCAGCAGCGCGGTGCCGAGCGAGGCGCCCACCTGCTGGGTCGCGTTGAGGGTGGCGCTGGCCGCACCCGCGTCGTGCTCCGGTACGCCGACCAGGGCCAGGTTGGACATCGGCACGAACACCAGGCCCAGGCCGAGCCCGAGCCCCAGCTCGGAGGGCAGGACGTGGCTGGCGAAGCCGGTGTCCACCCCGATCCGGGTCAGGTACAGCATGGACGCTGCCGCGACCAGGCCGCCGGCGACCATCAGTGGCTTGGCGCCGATTCTGGTCACCAGGTTGCTGGCAATACCGGCGGCGACCAGCACCGCGGCGGACATGGGCAGCAACGCGACCCCGGCCTTCAGCGGCGAGTACTGCAGCACCACCTGGAAGTAGTAGATGAGGAACAGGAAGAATCCGAACAGGCCGGCACCGACCAGCAGTGCGGTCAGGTACGAGCCGCCCCGGTTGCGGTCCAGCACGATCCGCAGGGGCAGCAGCGGGTGGCTGGTGCGCAGCTCGATCGCGACGAACGCGGCGAGCAGGGCCACCCCGGCGGCGATGAACGCGATGGTCGCGCCAGCGGACCAGCCGTCCTCGGCGGCCTTGGTGAAGCCGTACACAAGGGACACCAGGCCGAGCGTGACGGAGACCGCACCGGGCACGTCGTAGCGGGTGTTCCCGTGCGCCTTGCTCTCCGGCACCAGCGGGATGGTCGCGACCAGGCCGACCGCCGCGATCGGCACGTTCACCAGCAGGCACCAGCGCCAGTCCAGGTACTCGGTGAGCACGCCGCCGAGCAGCAGGCCGATCGTGGCGCCGCCGGCGGCGATGGCGCCGTAGACGGCGAACGCCTTGGCCCGTTCCCGGGCGTCGGTGAACAGCACGGTCAGCAGGGCCAGCGAGGCGGGTGCCAGCAGCGCCCCGAAGGCGCCCTGCAGCGCGCGGGCGAGGAACAGCGTCTCGCCGTTCTGGGCCAGGCCGCCCACCGCGGAGGCGACCGCGAAGCCGACCATGCCGACCGCGAACGTGCGCTTGCGTCCCCAGTAGTCGGCGATGCGGCCGCCGAGCAGCAGCAGGCCGCCGAAGGTCAGGGTGTACGCGGTCACCACCCACTGCCGGTTGGCGTCCGAGATGCCCAGGTGCTGTTGGGCCTGCGGCAGGGCGATGTTCACGATGGTGGCGTCCAGCACCACCATCAGCTGCGCCACCGCGATGACGGCGAGCGCGATCCAGCGCCGTGGATGTGGCGGGGCCTGCGCGTGCGTCCCGGCCTGCACCGCGGCGTCGTTGGTTGTGGTACCTGAGGCGGCACTTGACACGATGATTTCCCTTCCCCCGAAAAGGTGACTGTGGTGATTTCAGTGCGTGAGTACGGGCAGCAGGACATGGTCGACGACGCGCTGCAGGTACTCGTCGTCGATGGGTAGGCCGTCCGCGGCCAGCCGGGAGGTGAGCAGGGCCGGCGCGAGCCCGTGGAACAGCTCGCGGACCTTGTCGTCCGGCGCGATCTCGCCGCGGGCCACGGCGCGGTCGATGATGCTGTCGGTCTGCATGCGGGCGGCCGGCAGCACGTGTTCGCGCATGAGCCGGGCCAGCTCGGCGTTGGAGCGCATGGCGAACACGACCGCGAGCATCAGGGGGAGGTCCGCGGCGCAGAGGCGTGCCACCGCGTGGACCATGGCGAGCAGGTCGCCGCGCAGCGTCCCGGTGTCCGCCGGCACGTGCACCTCGAACTTCTGGTGGCGCAGCGCGTCGGCCACCATCTGCGGCTTGCCCGGCCACCTCCGGTAGATGGTGGCCTTGCTCACCCGGGCGCGGTTGGCCACCGCGTCGATGGTCATCCGCTCGTAGCCGATTTCCCGGAGGAGCTCCAGCACCGCCGCGAAGATCTGACGATCGCGGTCCGCGTGCAGACCGGCCGGCCGTTCGGCCACCGCGGCGCAGGCCGCAGCTTCGTCGATCACCGAAATCCCCCGTAACGAAACGAAACCGTTCCGTACCGAAGCTATGCCGCCTGCGTCGAGATCGCAAAGCATTTGAGATGGGGATCACCGGCGGCGGCAACCTGAGCGGGTTTGCCCGTTCTCGACCTCTTTCTTCACCGGCGGCCCTCGTACTCCAACGGCACTTCCCGATCGAGGAAATGGCCGCCACGCGGCGTTGGCAGTGCGATCGGTGGGCGCGGGCCGGCGCGGGTCAGATCACGAAGTGCCGGTGACGTACGAGATGGGCTGTGGTCATGGGCGGATAGCTGATCAGTCGCCGGTGGCGACAACGTCGGCGCGCTCGATCATGAGGACCGCGGAGCGTTGTGGCACGACGGGGCGGTGGAGCAGTCCTTTGGGGACGGTGAAGGCTTGCCGGGGGCGGAGTTCGACCGGGTCCATGCCGTCCAGTTCGATCCGGAACAGTCCATCAAGGACGAAGAAGAACTCGTCCTGCTCGTCGTGCTTGTGCCAGTGGTACTCGCCCTGCATGACACCCAGCCGGACCACGACGTCACCGACTTGGCACAGTGTCTGGTTGTACCAGGCGTCGGTCGTGGTGTCGATGAGGTGTTGGACGTCGAGCACCTGCAAAGCGTCTGCCAGGGGTTGGTAATGGATCGCGTACCTGGTCGGGTCGGTCATCTCCGTGGCTCCTGCCGGGGCGGGGCGCGAAGTGTTGAGTCAGGTGCTCGGCTGGGTCTTGGTGGTGATCGGGTGCAGGTGCGGGTTAGCCAGGCGCAGATAGTCACGCGTAGCGAGGGCGAGTGAACGGTCCAACCGGGCTGCGTTGAAGTAGATCTCCGGATGGGCGAGCAGTCCCGGGTCGGCCACGAGGGTGAGGTCGGGGTGAAAGCTGAACGGGAGGATGGTGCCGCTGGCGCCGGGCTACTGAGGCGTTAACCGCTACTCGGTGGTGGGGCCAGCAAGGCACGCGCCAACGGCAAGGTCCCCAGCCGCCGCGGTCAGATCGCGCAGTGCTGGAGTACTAGGGGATTTGCGTCCACCAGGTTCTATTGACCTGTTAATTGGAACCGTACAAGTATTGCCCCCAAGCGCCGAACGGCCCGACAGGGCGGGAGAACACATGAAGGTGCCGGGCCTCAGCTCACTGTCGTCATAGGACAGATCCGGTACCACATCCCCTTTCGTCGCAGGGGCTGCGGTAATGCGTCCACATGAGACGTCTGCGTGAGGTGCGGCGAGCCCTCAACCCCACCATGGAAACCGCCGGGTTTCGTGCGCCCGCAATCGCAGCCATCGCGTGGGAGGAAAGAAATGGACGCAGGACGAAGGCATCGTGCGGTCCGCCCGTGGGTGCGCATGCCGCTTCCGGTGGCTGTCGTCACCCTGCTGACCGCGGCCGGCCTCGCGGTGACGAGCCCCGCCGGCGCGGCCCTGCCGTTCGAGGTGCAGAGCCTGGACGGCAGTGGCAACAACCTCGCCAACCCGACCTGGGGCCAGGCCGGCACGCCCTACCTGCGGGTGGCGCCGGCCCGGTACGCCGACGGCATCAGCCGGCCGGTGGCCGGACCCAACGCCCGCTACCTCAGCAACCGGGTGTTCAACGACGTCAACCAGAACGTGTTCTCCGAGCGGCAGGTCACCGCCTGGGGCTGGACCTGGGGGCAGTTCCTCGACCACACCTTCGGCCTGCGGCTGGGCGGCGCGCAGAACGACCCGCAGGGTGAGACGGCGAACATCCCGTTCAACAACGACGACCCGCTGGAGGACTTCACCAACGACCTGGAAGTCATCGGGTTCAACCGCTCGGTGGCGGCACCGGGCACCGGCGTGACCAGCCCGCGCCAGCAGGTGAACTCGGAGAGCTCCTACATTGACGCGGCCGCCGTCTACAGCAACTCCGCCGCCCGGCTGGACTGGCTGCGCGAGGGCACGGTCGACGGCAACCCGGCCAACAACAACGCCCGGCTGCTCATGCCGGGCAACTACCTGCCGCGGCGGACCGCCCGCGGTGACCCGGCGACCGCGCCGCCGATGGACGCCGACGGCATCCTGCGCGCCAACCCGAACAACGCGATGGTCGCCGGGGACGTGCGGGCCAACGAGAACCTCTTCCTCACCGCGACGCAGACCCTCTTCGCCCGCGAGCACAACCGGATCGTCAACGCGCTGCCCGCGTCGCTGAGCGAGGAGGACAAGTTCCAGATCGCCCGCCGGGTCGTCATCGCGGAGCAGCAGTACATCACGTACAACGAATGGCTGCCGGCGATGGGCGTCACGCTGCCCCCGTACACGGGTTACCGCCCCGGCGTCAACGCGGCATTGAGCAACGAGTTCGCGACGGTCGGGTACCGCGCGCACAGCCAGATCCACGGCGAGATGGAGGTCGAGACCGACGCCGCCCGGTACACGGCCGCCCAGCTCGACGCCTTCCGGGCGCAGGGCATCGAGGTCGAGCAGGACGGCGACGAGATCACC
>JADGHA010000353.1 GCA_019689695.1 Micromonosporaceae bacterium
CCCGGGTCCGGTGGCCATCGCCTGCACCAGCACGTCCGGGCCGTCGACCGCCGCGACCGCGCGGTAGGCCGCCCGCACCGCGCCGGCATCGGCCAGCCCCAGCCGGACCCCGCCCACGTCGCTTTTGTGGACGAGCGCAGGGTCGGCAGCCTTCACCGCGACCGGGTAACCGAGCCGTTCGGCGGCGGCGACCGCCTCGTCCTCGCCCGCCGCGGTCGAGCCGGACACCATCGGGATGCCGTACGCGGACAGGATCCGGCAGACGTTCTCGTACGGCTGCCAGCCGTCGGAGATGGCGACATCGGTGGAGCGGGCGAGGACACGGTCGACGACGGCGCGGGCCGCGGCGGTGTCCACACCGGACAGTTCGGGGCGCGAACCGAGGGGTTCCCGCAGCCAGGCCGCATAACCTGCGGCGTGGCCCAGCGCACGCACCGCCTGCTCGGGCAGGTCGAACACGGGCGCCCGGCGGCTGCCCACGGTGGTCGGCCCACCCGGGCTACCCAGTACCACGACCGCGACGGGAACCGTGTCCCAGCGGTCCGCGGCGGCGCCGAGCGCCGTGAGTGTGGCCCCGATGTCGGTGACCCGGGTGGCGGCCGCGACCACCAGTACGGCGTCGGCCTCCCCGCTGCTGGCGAGCAGGTCCAGGGCGCGGGCGAACGCCGCCGGTGGTGCGCCTGGGCCCAGGTCGACCGGGTTGCCCGTGCCCGCCGCGGTCGGCAGCTTTTGGGCCACCGCTTGGCGCAGCCGCGCGGACGCCTCCGGCACCACGAGGCCGGCCGCCGCCGCCGCGTCCGCGGCCAGCACGTTGACGCCGCCGGCGTTGCCCAGAATGGCCAGCCGGTTGCCGCCGGGCAGCGGCTGGCCGGTGACCATCCGGGCGGTGTCCAGCAGCTCTCCGAGGTGGTTGGTGCGGATGACGCCGGCCTGGGCGAACAGGGCGTCCACTGTGGCCGCTGGAGCGGCGGCGGCCGCGGTGTGCGAGGCGCCGGCCCGTTGCCCGGCCGGCGAGCGGCCGGAGAAGACGGCCAGCACCGGCTTGCGCCGGGCGAGCGCACGGACCATCCGGGCGAACTTGCGCGGGTTGCCGAACGACTCCAGGTACAGCGCCACCGCTTGTGTGGTCGGGTCGTCGAACCAGTACGCCAGCAGGTCGTTGCCGGACACGTCCAGCTTGTCGCCCATCGAGACGAAGCTGGAGATGCCGCAGTGGGCGCGGGCCGCGTGGTCGAGCACGGCGATGCCCACCGCGCCGGACTGCGACGCGACCGCGAGCCCGCCGGCCGACGGCAGGGCCGCCCTGGGCAGCACCGGCGCGAACGTGGCGGCCAGCCGCACCTTCGGGTCGGTGTTGAGCACGCCGAGGCAGTTCGGGCCGACCAGCCGGATGCCGTGCGCGCGGGCCAGCCGCACGAGCCGCGCCCGGGCCGCCCGACCATCCGCGTCGGTGGCCTCGAACCCGCAGGAGAGGACCACGGCGGCGCGCACGCCGGCCGCGCCGGCGTCGGCCAGCACGCCGGGGACGGCGGGCGCCGGCACGGCCACCACGGCCAGGTCCACCGGATCGGGCACATCGGACAGCCGGGGGTACGCCGGCACGCCCGCCACCACCGTGGCGTGCGGGTTGACCGCGTAAACCGTCCCGGTGAAGCCGTACTCGACGATGGCCTTGAGGGTCTCGTGCCCGACGCCGCCGGGAGCCCGCCCGGCACCCACCACCGCGACCACCCGCGGGGCCAGCAACGGCCGCAGCGACGCGCGTTCGGCAACCCGCTCCCGGATCTCCACCGCGGCCTGGACCTCCGCTGAGCCGGCGGTGGCGATGCCCACGTCGACGAGCCCGTCGTCCAGCCGGGACCACACGTGGCCGGACAGGTCGCTGGCCACCCGCAGCATGGCGGCGTTTCCGGGCATGACCTCGCCGACCAGCTCGGTCAGGCCGTGCTGGCGGGCGAGCGGCGCCAGGTGTTCCAGCAGGAGGGTGCCGATGCCCCGGCCGTGGTGCGCCTCGGCGACGAACACCGCGAACTCTGCCCGCCGCGCATCGGCTGGCATCCGCTCATAGGACGCCACCCCGAGCACCGTGCCGGCCTGCTCGGCCAGCAGGGCGGCGTGGTCGGCGTCCGGCGGCCGGCACAGCCGGGCCACCTCGTCGGCGATGGCGCGCGGGCCCGGTACGGCGAAGAAGCGCATCCGCAGGCTGCTGGGCGAGCTGCGGGAGTACAAGGTGGCCAACGCGGGCGCGTCGCTGGCGGCGACCGGGCGGATCCGTACGATGCCGCCATCCGCGGTCAGTACGTCCACGCCGCCGGGACGGGTCTGCTCCGTCGAAACAGTGGCCACGAGCCAAGCACAACGCGCCGAGGCGGGCCAGCACAGAGGCATCCGGTCCGCCGCGCAGGGACCTTGTTCCCTACGCCGGCCCAGCCGCCGCCCGCGGCCGCTGCCTAGCCCGGTTCGATAAGGTCCGCGTAGTCCGCCCGGGTCAGCGGGCCCAGGGACAGGGATCCGTCGCCACGCGGCACGCCGACCGGGGTCTGGTCATGGGTGAACATCACGCCTTTGATCTCCGGGCGCGTGGTCAGTGTGCAGACCAGCTGGGCGTAGGCGAGCAGGTTGTCGTTGCGCCTGGTCTCCGCCACCGGCGAGCTGAGCTCGACCGTGGCCAGGTCGCCCTCGACATGGACCGCGGAGACCGCGACCGCGCCCTGTATCGCGCTGGTGAGGCCGCTGTCCCGCTCGGCCTCGGTGGGCCCGCTCAGCAACTGGCTGACCAGGGCGTCCACCGTGGACACATCGGCGTGGCGGGTGACCGCGACGAGCTTGCCGTCCTTGACCAGGTAGAGCCGCTGGGTGATCGCGCCGGACCGGGCCGCGCTGGGGGTCGGGGACGTGATGGCCCGGAACGGCCCGCGTGGCGGGTCGATCGGGTGCGGCTCGGACTCGGGCGAGACGCCGCAGCCGGCCAGTGCCGCGGCGGTGAGCAGCGCGCCGACCACAGCGGCGGATCGCCTGCTCACGACGGGTCCTCGGGGATCTCCAGGCGGAAGCGGGCGCCGCCGCCGGGACGGTCGGTGACGCAGACCCGGCCACCGTGGGCTGCCGCGTGCTGGGCGACGAGGGCGAGGCCGAGCCCGGTGCCGTCGCTGTCGCCCCGCGCGTTGGCGGTGCGGCTGCGGACGAAGCGGTCGAAGATCACTGTGCGGTCCTGCGGCGGCACACCCGGGCCTTCGTCGTCCACCTCCAGGAACCGCCAGCCGTCGGCCTGGCCGAGCCGTACCGCCACCGGGCCACCGCCGTGGCGCTCGGCGTTGTCGAGCAGGTTGGCGATCGCCTGTTCCAGGCGGCGCGGATCGACCCGCCAGGTGCTGTCCAACCCGGGCTCGGTGGTCACCAACGCCGGCGGGTGGCCGCGTGACCGGCAGACCCGCTGCGCGAGCTCGACCACGTCGACGGGGGTGCGTTCCGGTGGCTGGTCACTGCGGGCCAGCTCCAGCAGATCGGTGACGAGGTGCTGGAACCGGTCGATCTCGCCGGTGAGCAGGGCGAGCGCCTGGCGGGTACGTTCGTCGGTGCCTTCGCGGTGGCGGGACAGCACACTCGCCGCGGCGGCGAGGGTCTGCAGCGGGGAGCGCAGCTCGTGGCTGACGTCGGCGGCGAACCGGCGATCCCGCGCCAGCCGCTGGGCCAGCTGGTCGACCATTTCGTTGAAGGCGGTGGCCAGCTGCCTGAGCTCGGGCTCGGTCGCAGGGTCGAGCCGGGCCTGGAGGTTGCCCGCGGTGATGTCGCGGGCCGCCTCGGCGACCGAGGCGAGCGGCCGCAGCACCCGGCGGGCGGTGTACACGCCGAGCCCGGCCCCGGCGACGGTGGTGGCGGCCGCGACGAGGGTCAGCACGATGGCCATCACCCGCAGGGTGGTCTGCAGCTCGTGGAGCGAGTCGACGACGTAGAACTCGGTGGAGTCGGGCAGCGGCACCCCCACCACCACCGCTGCACCAGAGTCGGTCTTCACCCGCTGCGCCCCGGGCTGGCCCGAGGCGACGAGCCGCTGCAGCGCGGCGGGGATGGCGGCGGTGACGCCGGCGTCGGCGGTGCGCGCGTACCAGCGGCCTTCGCGGTGGATGACGGCGCGGCGGGTGCTGCCGGTGTCGAGCGACCGCAGGACCTCGATGATGTCCGGGTTGTCACTGCCCAGGCCGCCGTGCACCACGGTGGCGTCCAAATAGGCGGCACGGACCGCGGACCGCTCCCGACCGGCCAGCAGCGACCGGCGGGTCAGGTCGTACGAGAGGGCGGCCATCGCGGCGGAGATGACCAGCGCGCCGGTGGCGAAGGCGGCGGTCACCCGGGTGCGCAGTCCTGGTCGTCTCACCGGTGCAGCTTGTAGCCCATGCCGCGGACGGTCACGACCCGGGTCGGGCTGGACGGCTCGTCCTCGATCTTCTGGCGCAGCCGCCCGATGTGCACGTCGACCAGCCGCTCGTCGCCGTAGCTGTACTCCCAGACCCGCTCCAGCAGCTGCTGGCGGGACAGCACCATGCCGGGGTGCTCGGCAAGCTCGCACAGCAGCCGGAACTCGGTGCGGGTCAGCGCCACCGGCCGGCCGGCCACGGTGACCTCGCCGGCGAGCGGGCGGATCTCCAGATCACCGAAGACCAGGCTGGGGCTGGTCGGGGCGGTGG
>JADGHA010000354.1 GCA_019689695.1 Micromonosporaceae bacterium
GCCCGGCGGCGGGTGGGGTCACTGGCCGCGGAGGGTCGCGCCGAAGCGCTGCGCCGCCTCCGCCACCGCGGCATCCCGGGCGGCCAGCGCCTCCTCGCCGGTCAGCGTGCGGTCCGGTGCCCGGAAGGTCAGCTTGTACGCCAGGGACTTGCGCCCCTCGCCCAGCTGCTCCGAGGAGTACACGTCGAACAGGCGCACCGACTCCAGCAGCTCCCCGGCGCCGGCGACGAGGGCCTGCTGCACCTCCGCGGCGGGCACGTCGGCGTCCACCACCAGCGCCACGTCGATCAGTGCCGGGGGGAAGGTGGAGAACCGGGGCGCGGGAACGATGCCCGGCAGCGGCACCGCGTCCAGGTTCAGCTCCATCGCGCAGGTGCGGCGGGGCACCTCCAGCGCGGCGCAGACCTGCGGGTGCAGCTCGCCCGCGTGGCCGACCACGACGCCGTCCACCAGCACCTCGGCGCACCGGCCCGGGTGCCAGGGCGCGACCGCCGCGGCCTGCACCCGCACCCGGTCGCCGGAGATCCCGGCCGCCGAGACCACCACCCGGGCCGCCTCCACCGCATCGGCCCAGCTGGCCTGCTGGCCGGCGCCCCACCAGCCGGACGGCGAGATCTCGCCGCAGAGGACCGCGGCGACGTGCCACGGCTGCTCGGGTACGAAGGTCTCGGCGCTGGCCAGCTGCTCGTCGCTCGGCCGGTGCGCCACCCCCATCCGGGGCGGTGTGGTCCCGGCCCCCTCCCGCGGGTGGAAGACCAGGCCGAGCTCGTACAGGGCGAGGTCGCGCTGGCCCCGGCCGAGGTTGCGGCGCAACGTCGCGAGCAGCGGCGGCAGCAGCGTGGTGCGCAGCGCCGGCTCCTCCTCCGACAGCGGGTTCACCAGGCGCACCGCCTGCCGGCGCGGGTCGTCGGCGGGCAGCCCGAGCGCGTCCAGCGCGGCCGGGCCGACGAACGGGTAGCACAGCGTCTCCACGTACCCCGCCTCGGCCAGCGCCCGGGCCACCGTCCGCCGGCGCAGCTGGGTGGCGGTCAACCCGTTGCCGGGCGGGGCGATCGGCAGCTCGCTGGGCACCTTGTCGTACCCGTCGAGGCGGACCACCTCCTCGACCAGGTCGGCCGGGTCGGTCAGGTCGGGCCGCCAGCTGGGCGGGGTGACGACCAGGCCGGTCTGCCCGTCCTCCGCCGCCCGCACGTCGCAGCCGATCTCCTGGAGCAGCTGGACCACCCGGCCGGCCGGGTACTCCACCCCGGCCGTCCGGCCGGCGAGGTCCGGAGCTAGCGTTATCTGCTCCGGCGGGGTGACCGTGTTCACGTCGAGCACGTCCGGGGAGACGACACCGCCGCCGTACTCCACCAGCAGCTCGACCGCCCGCGCCGTCGCCGCCGGCGGGATCAGCGGGTCCACCCCGCGCTCGAAGCGTTTCGCCGCCTCGCTGGGCAGCTTGTGCCGGCGGGCCGTGCGGGCCACCGTCACCGGATCCCAGTGCGCCGCCTCGAACAGCACGTCCACAGTGGAGTCTGACACCTCGGTGGTGCTGCCGCCCATCACGGCGGCGAGGGACACCGGGCCGGTGTCGTCGGCGATCACCAGATCTTCCGGGTCCAGCGCGCGGTCCACTCCGTCCAGGGTGGTCAGCCGCTCCCCCGGCCGGGCGCGCCGCACCACCAGTGGGCCGCGCAGCGTGGCCGCGTCCCAGGCGTGCATCGGCTGGCCCAGCTCCAGCATCACGTAGTTGGTGATGTCCACGGCGAGCGAGATCGACCGGATCCCGGCATGGTAAAGCCGCCGGCGCATCCACTCGGGAGTCGGCGCGGCCGGATCGGTGCCGCGCACCAGGCGGCCGTAGAACCGGTCGCAGCCTTTGGGGTCCTCGACCTGGACGGGATAGGCCGGCGTGGCGGTCGGCGCGGGGAGGTCGTCCCGCCGGGCCGGGTCACGCAACGGCACGCCGAGCGCGTGGCTCAGCTCCCGGGCGATGCCGCGCACGGACAGGCAGTAGCCGCGGTCCGGGGTGATGTTGACCTCGACGACGATGTCGTCCAGCCCGACCGCGGGACGGGCGTCCTCGCCGGGTCGCACGCCGAGGTCGGCCGGCAGCACGAGGATGCCGCTGTGGTCGTCGCTGACGCCCAGCTCCCGGCCGGAGCAGATCATGCCCTCGGACAGGTGTCCGTAGGTCTTGCGGGCGCCGATGGCGAACCCGCCGGGGAGCACCGCCCCCGGCAGCGCCACGACCACCTGGTCGCCCTCGGCGAAGTTGGTCGCGCCGCACACAATGGACTGCGGCTGCGGGTTGCCCACGTCGACCAGGCAGTGCCGGATCGGCTTCTTGAACCCGGTCAGCTCGGTGATCCGCTCCACCCGGCCGACCACCAGCGGCCCGGTGACGGTGGTGGACAGGTCGACGATCTCCTCGACCTCCAGGCCCATCCGCACCAGGGCCGCGTCGACCTGGTCCACGTCGGCCGGCACCTCGACGTACTCGCGCAGCCAGGAAACGCAGACGCGCATGCCTAGACCCCCATCCCGAACGCGCGGGCGAACCGCACGTCGCCTTCCACCATGTCCCGCATGTCAGAGATGCCGTGCCGCACCATCAGCGTGCGCTCGATGCCCATCCCGAAGGCGAACCCGGAGTACTCCTGCGGGTCGAGCCCGCACGCCACCAGCACCCGCGGGTTGACCATCCCGCAGCCGCCCCACTCGACCCACCGGGCTCCCTCACGGTGCTCCGGGAACCACAGGTCGAACTCGGCCGACGGCTCGGTGAACGGGAAGTACGACGGTCGCCACCGGGTGGCCGCCTGCGGGCCGAACATGGCCCGGGCGAAATGATCCAGCGTGCCCTTCAGGTGCGCCATGGTGATGCCCCTGTCCACCACCAGACCCTCGACCTGGTGGAAGACCGGGGTATGGGTGGCGTCCAGCTCGTCGGTGCGGTAGACCCGGCCCGGGCAGACCACGTAGATCGGCGGCCGGCGGGTCAGCATGGTGCGCGCCTGCACCGGCGAGGTGTGCGTGCGCAGCACCAGGCCCGAGGCCGGCGCCGCGGACTCGCCGCCCGCGCCGGCCGCACCGGCCACGTTCGCCGCGCCGCTCGCGACACGGGCGGCGGCGACGTAGAAGGTGTCCATCATGGTCCGTGCCGGGTGGTCGGGCCCGATGTTCAGCGCGTCGAAGTTGTACCACTCCAGCTCGACCTCGGGCCCCTCGGCGACCTCGTAGCCCATGCCCACGAACAGATCGCCGATGCGCTCCATCAGCGTGGTCAGCGGGTGCCGGGCGCCGCGCGGGCGGCGGTCCCACGGCAGGGTGACATCGACCCGCTCCTCGGCGAGCACCCGCTGCGCCTGCGCCTCGCGCAGCTCGGCCAGCCTGGCGTCGTAGGCGGCCTGGATCGCGGCCCGGGCCGCGTTGACCCGCCGGCCGGCATCCGCCCTGGCCGCCGGCGGCAGCGCGCCGATCTCCCGGCGGGCCAGCGACACCGGCGCCCGGTCGCCGAGGTGCGCCGGCCGGGCCGCGGTCAGCGCGTCCGGGTCGGCGGCCGCCGCGAACGCCTTCTCCGCGGCGGAGACGGCCTCGTCCAGCGTGGCCTGGTCGAGCAGCGCGACCTGCTTCGGGTCGTACGGGTCGTTGCGGTACGTCATGGGAGCTCTCCATCAGCGGGCAACTTGGACAGTCTAGGGACACGCGGCTGTGCCGCTGCCCGCCGGTGCGCCGGTCTGGGAGGAGAGCTGGAGAAGTAGGGCTCAGCCCCGCCGCCCGCCGCCACCGGCGGGCTCGGTAAACGACCACATCGCGGTCTTCACGCGGGGCGCTCCTTCAGCGAATCCAGGGCTCTCGCTGAAGAGTACAGGCAGACGGCGGCGGCCGCAGCCAGGTTCAGGCTCTCCGCGCGGCCGTGGATCGGTATCCGCACCCGGGCGTCGGCCGCCGCGGCCAGCTCGGCGGGCAGACCGTGCGCCTCCGAGCCGAACAGCCAGGCGGTCGGCTGGCCCAGCTCGCACCGGTACAGGTCGACGGCGCCCCGGGGGTCGGCGGCGAGCACCCGCAGGCCGGCAGCGCGGCACTGCGCCACGGCCTGGTACGGATCGGCGCCGCGTACCACGGCGAGGTGGAACAGGCTGCCGGCCGAGGCCCGCACGCATTTGCCGTTGTACGGGTCGACCGCGTCGCCGGCGAAGACGACCGCGCCCGCGCCGGCGGCGTCCGCGGTGCGCATCACGGTCCCCGCGTTGCCGGGGTCGGCGATGCCGGCGAGGATCGCCACCAGCCGGGGCCGGGTCGCCAGCGCCTCGGCCAGCGGCACGTCCAGGTGGTCGCAGACGGCGACCAGGCCCTGCGGGGTGACCGTGTCCGACAGCGCGGCCAGCGCCTGGTCTGTCACCGGCCAGACGGGTACGCCGGTTTCG
This sequence comes from Micromonosporaceae bacterium, assembly GCA_019689695.1. Taxonomy (GTDB): domain Bacteria; phylum Actinomycetota; class Actinomycetes; order Mycobacteriales; family Micromonosporaceae; genus JADGHA01. Next base: position 4,413 of record JADGHA010000354.1, read on the forward strand.
GCCGCCCGGCGGGTCAGGTCGGCGTGGCGCCGCATCCCGGCGGTGGTCGCGAACAGCTCCCGTACCAGGTGGGGTGTCTCCAGTGCCTCGCGGACCGCTTGCGGGCCCTCGGCGAGGAACCGGCGGGTGGCCTCCCGTTCCCGGCGGCGGTGCAGCCGCCGGGCGGCGACGACCCGGGGGGTCCGGGGGGTGAACCGGCTCCCGGCGGGATCCGGCCCAGACAGAGGTGCCTGCGTT
>JADGHA010000355.1 GCA_019689695.1 Micromonosporaceae bacterium
GGCCGGGCCGGGTGACGGGTGCGCGGCTCGCCACAGCGGGCGGCGACCTGGAGACGATCGGCGCGGACCTGGTCGTGGACGCCACCGGCCGCGGCTCCCGCGCCGACGACTGGCTCGCCGAACTGGCTCTGCCCCGACCCGCCCAGGAGCGGGTCGACGTGGACCTGGGCTATGTCTCCCGCCTGTACCGGCGCCGCCCCGACGACCTGGACGGCCAGCGGGGAGTGATCATCTCGACGGTGCCCGGCCGGCGCGGCGGCGGCGCGATCGCGCAGGAGGCGGATCGGTGGATCGTCACCCTCGCCGGCATGCTCGGCGACCATCCGCCGACCGATCCGGCCGGCTTCGAGCGTTTCGCCGCCTCACTGCCCGTGCCGGACATCCACCAGCTCGTGACGCGGGCCGAGGCGATCGGCGAGCCGGTGCCGTACCGCTTCCGCGGGTCGTCCCGCCGCGCGTACGAGCGGATGCGCCGCCCGTGCGCCGGCTTCGTCGCCATCGGTGACGCCCTGTGCAGCCTCAACCCGCTCTACGCGCAGGGGATGACGGTGGCCGCGCAGCAGGCGCTGGCGCTGCGGAATGCCCTGACGGCGACGGCCCCGCCCGGCGGTGACGACGTCGACCTGCCCGGAAGGTTCTTCGCCGCCGCGGCGAAGCCGACGGACGTGGCCTGGGGCATCGCGACCGGCAGCGACCTGGCCTACCGGCAGGTCCGAGGGCGGCGGACCCCGCGCATCCGGCTGGTCAACGCCTACCTGCCGTTCGTGCACGCCGCCGCCCACGCCGATCCGGTGGTGGCGCGGACCTTCATGCGGGTGGTCAACCTGGTCGATCCGCCGGCAACGCTGCTGCGCCCGGACCTGCTCGTCAGGGTCCTCCGGTCAGGCCGGCCGGGCCCAGCCGACCCACCTGATCTGCATGATCGATATGATCAGCCCGATCTGAGTAGCCGGTGAACGTCGGTGAACGCGTGGAGAAGGAGAGGGGACATAAGAACCGGGACAAGCTGGACGGATCCGCCGTTGACTCCGTCCAGCTTGTTCACCTTCTGGTTTGCGACCGTTCATTTTTCGTTCAGAAATCTACCCGCTCGGCGGCGACGCCCCCGGCGCGAGGTCAACGGCTCGCCATGCTGTTCCCCCATCCAGCGGATGTCCGCCGGAGTCACCTTGAGACGCCGCGCCAGGTCATCGACCGAGCGCCCGCTCGCCAGGGCCTGCTGGATCGCCGCAGCCCTGACCTCACGCAACGCGGAACGTCGTGGGTGGGACGTCCACATCAACTCGTCGGCGACCCCGGCGCGCTCGACCGGGTCACTGACTTCGAGAACCTCGTCGCAGGACACGGCATCAGATGGTTGCGCGACGGCGAACCGCTGGCAACACCCAGGCGACCACGAAATCCTTCTCACACAGGTGAATCACTATTGGTGATCGAATGCAAACCGAGGACTACAAGCCCGTTTCCGGCTCGGCCGGGCCGGGCAGCGAGCCAAGCAGGAGGTCGAGCTGGTCGAGGAGGCCGGCACGCACCGCCTGGTACGGCTCGACGTCACCGGACGCGCGACAAAGCAGGACGGTCCCCTCGATCCCGGCGACCGTGACGGCGGCGAACCGGGCGGCACGCTGCGCGTCGACCCCTGCCCTGGCCAGGCAGCCGGCGATCGCGGCGCGCCAGCGGCCGAAGATCTCGTTCGCGGCGGCGCGCAGCGCGCCATCCGGATCCTCGGCGCTCAGGGTCACCGCGGCCACCGGGCAGCCGGCCGGGCCGTCGGCGCGGATCAGCAGCCGGTCGGCCAGTTCGAGAACCGCGCGGACGCCCTCCCGCGGATGAGCCTCGGCGCAGGCGCGCTCGACGCGCTCGGCGACCAGGCCGCCCGCCCACCGCGCGGCCTCGATCCCGATCTCGGTCTTGCCGCCGGGGAAGTGGTGGTAGATCGCGCCGCGGGCGGCGCGGGCACGCGCGACCACATCCCGGCATCCGGTGCCGTCGTAGCCCCGTTCCCGGAGGAGCTGCGCCGCCGCCACGACCATGCGCTGCCTGGTGTCGCGCTGTCCGGTGCCGCGCTGCCTGGTGTCGCCCGCCGTCCGTCCCGTGCCACCCGTCATCCGCGCCATCCTCGCTCGCTCCCCGCCCGTGCCGACCGACAGGCCGGAACCACGCGCAGCTTGACTAGGACGTTCGTCCTAGTCAAGCTTCTAGGACGAACGTCCTAGTCGTCATCCCGCTGGCTGCCAGGGCCGGCCACCGGCAGCAGCCCGGGCCACGGCGCGGTGACCCACGAGGTGCTGACCAGAGCCGCGGTCACCAGAGCCGCGCCCCGCGGCCCGTACCGCGGTGGGAGCGTCGCGGTGAGCACGCGATGAGAGTGAGGAGACTCGTGAGCGCCCTCGACCCAGCCTTCTTCCTGCCCATCGAGGGGATGCCGACCGGCGCCGACGGGACCACCGTGCTGCGCGCCACTCCGTCGAGCCACGGCCCCTGGTCGGACCAGCAGCAGCACGGCGGCGCGGCAAGCGCGGTCCTCACCCGCGAGCTCGAACGGGTGGCCGAGGCGGCCGGCCTCACCGACGGCCATCTGGCCAGGATCGCCGTGGAGTTCCTGCGCCCCGCGCCGGTCGGCGACGTCCGTGTGAGCGCCGAGGTGGTCCGGCCCGGACGGCGGGTGGCGCTGCTGCGCGCGGAGCTGAGCGACGGCAGCCGGACCTGCGCGGTCGCCCAGGCCTGGTGGCGGCGCAGCGTGCCCGGCCTGGTGCCCGACCTCGGCGGCACGGACGGCGAGCCGCTGCCCGCGCCCGAGACGGTGGCCTCAGCCCGCGCGGACACCGACCTGGCCCGGTTCCTGTTCCGCGGCTACATCGCCGCGCTGGACTGGCGCCCGGTGGCCGGGACCCTGGTGGAGCCGGGGCCGTGCACTGTCTGGGCGCGTCCGCATATTCCGCTGGTCGCGGGCGAGGACATCAGCCCGACCCAGCTCGCGATGCTCGTCGCGGACGCGGGAAGCGGGGTGAGCGCGGTGCTGGACTTCCGCACCCACCTGTTCTCGAACATCGACCTCGTCGTCAGCCTGCTCCGGCCGCCAGCGGGCGAATGGATCAGCATGCGCGCGACCACCAGCATCAACGACGCCGGCGGCGGCACGACCACGACGGTCATGGGCGACGTGAAAGGAACCTTCGGGTACACGCTGCACACGCTGTTTGTCGCGCCACACGCCTGAAACGCCGCTCCGGCCGCGGTCGGTCACGGCGGTGTGAGCTTGGCCCCTGAGCACGGACACCTCGCCTGAGGTGGCTCCGACTGCCAGGGAGGATGTCGACCATGCCCGCCCCACACCCGCCTGAGTTCCGTCGGCGCGCGGTCGAGCTCGCCCGCCGTGGCGACGCACCGATCGCCGCGGTCGCGAAGCAGCTGTCGATCAGCGAGTCGTGCCTGCGTGACTGGATGGCCCAGGCCGACGCGGACGAGAACGGCAGCGAAAGCCGGGTGACGAGCGCGGAGAAGCGTGAGCTGGCCCAGCTGCGCCGGGACAAGAAGCTGACGTCGGGCTGTGCGTGGCGGCATCTGCCGCCGGGTTTCGGGGTCTCGCCGCCGACCGCGCATCGCCGGTTCCAGCAGTGGACCAGGCGGGGCTGTGGCCGAAGCTGCACCGGGCTGTGCTGGACAGGCATGGCGCGGCCGGAGGGGTCGACTGGTCGTCGGCGATCGTGGACGCGGCCAGCCTGCGGGCGAAAAGGGGGGCTCGCTGACGGGTCCGAACCCCGTCGACCGCGGCAAGAAGGGCTCGAAGACCCACGTGTTGCCCGACGCCGCCGGACTGCCGCTCGTCGTGGCGGTCTCCGCAGCCAACCTGCACGACAGCCAGGCCTTCATCCCGCTGGCCACCGCCATCCCGGCCATCCGCTCACGGCGCGGCCCACGCCGGCGCCGGCCGGTCAAGGTGCGTGCCGACAAGGGCTACGACCACGATCAGCTACGCGCGTTCCTGCGCCAGCGCGGCATCGTCCCGCGCATCGCCCGGCGGGGCATCGAGTCCACCGGGAAGCTCGGCCGGCACCGTTGGAAGATCGAGAGGACGATTTCTCGGGTCAGTCGATCTGGATATGACCGACGGAAACGTGGACGTCGGTGTCTGCCTTTACGCCGTTGCGGCCGGTGGCGGTCACCCGAACGGTGTGGGACGACGGTTGGCCGGCCGCCACGTCCACGGGCAGATGCGGCAGCGTGACCGCGATCTCCGTGCCCGTGCCAAGCCGGTCATAGGTCGGCGGGAACGTGCCGAGGTACCGCTCCCAGAGCAGCGCCGAGCCGGCAAGCGGGGTGCCGTCCGGCTCGGTCGCGGTCGCGCGGAAAGTGATTGCGACGGTGTCGCCGTCCGGGAAGTAGGTACCGGTCGTGGGTGCCGCGATGCTGACAGAAGGTGGTGGCGGCGTGGGCGTGGGCGTGGGCGTCGGGTCGCCGGCGATGCAGTTGAAGGTGGCTTTCCCGAAATTTAGGAAGAACGCCAGAATGCAGGTTTTCCAGCAGATCGCCACGAGGGCGACTGAGAGCAGGAAGAGGACAAGCCACAGCACGTAGAGAAATACGGCGACCACGGTCGTGGCGATCCAGCAGAGCCACATGTTGCAGCATAGGCACAGCC
>JADGHA010000356.1 GCA_019689695.1 Micromonosporaceae bacterium
AAGGCGGGTGGGGACCCAAGGGGAGACCATGCACGTGGAGGAGCCTCAGGACCAGGAACCGGTCCTGTTGGACGAGCCGACCACGGCTGACCTGCGGTCGAAGGTGACCGAGGCGTGGCGGGAGTTCGCCCGGGCACTCGCCGCGCTGCTGCCCACGCTCGCCGCCGGGGCGGTCCTCGAGCTGACCCTGGACCCGACCGCGTCGGGCACCGGCGACGCCGTCTACTCGGTCACCGTGCAGGCGATGGAGGAGGGCGAGCTGGTGGCGCTCGCGGTGGGGAACGCCTCGCTGCCCGAGGGGTACCGCCTGAACCGGGCTGCGGTCGCCGACCTGGTCGCCCTGGGCTGGTCGCCACCGGGTGTGGTGCCCGGCTCCGGCGACAGCTTCGGCCTGCGCACCACCACCTCGCGCGCCGCGCAGCTGGCCGCGGTGGTCGCGCGTACGCTGCGCGACGTCTACGGCGCCCCGCACCCGGCGTTCCTGGTCTATTCCGTGCACGACGAGGAGAACGGCCTGCTGCCCGTCGAACCGCTCGGCACCGCCCGGCCGGGCCCGGGGCCGGGCGAGGGTGGCCCTCCGTCCGGCCGGGCGGAGTTGGCCGCGGACAGCAGCGACCCGCCGGTGGAGGATGTCGCTGTGCTGAACGAGCAGGTCCGGACCGTCGTCGCCGCCCTGCTGCGCACGGAACCGGAACGGCTGCAGCTCGACTCGGACGGCGACATCAGCATCCGGGCCGGCTCTGCCATCGTCTTCGTCCGGGTCCGCGACAATCCGCTCCTGGTGGACGTCATCTCTCCGGTGCTCACCGAGGTGAAGCCGACCGAACAGCTCTATGTGAAGCTCTCCGAGCTCACCAACCGGATGCCGATCGGACGCCTCTACTGCGCCGACGAGACGGTCTGGGCGTCCGTCCCGGTGTTCGGCCGCAGGTTCCAGCCAACCCACCTGGTGCTGGCCATCCAGGTGATGACCGGGCTGGCGGACGAGTTGGACGACCGGCTGCACGGCGAGTTCGGCGGCAAGCGCTTCTTCAGCGAGGGCGATCCGCCGGTGCCCCGGCCGTCGGAGCAGGCCGAGCGCACCGGTATGTACCTGTAGCTCACCTCAGCGGTACCCAGGCGAGAATGTCCAACGTGGACATATCCGTCGCCTGCAGCCCGGCGTCGGACGTGGTCCACAGGACGCCGTCGACGACCAGCGCGCGGCGGATCGGGCCGGTCGGCTGGGTCACCGTGCCAACCTCGGTGAGCTTGTCGTCGCCGACCCGCAGCACGAGGGCGCTGCCCTTCGGGGGCCCGGCCGGCTTGCCGGTACGGGCGGCGTACACGGTCAGCGGCACCACCAGCAGCCGGTCCGCCGGCCAGTACAGGAAGGCGTGCGGGTCGTGCTCCGCTTCCGAGTAGCTGTTCCTCACGTGGTACTGCGCCAGCCGGTCCGGGTGGTCGAGGTCCGACACGTCGAAGAGCGACACCTGCGCGCCCTGCACCCGGCCCTGCTGGGATGCCTCCTGCCCGATGCCGATCAGGCGGCCCTCGCCGGCCGGGTGCAGGTACGCGGAGTAGCCGGTCATCTTCAGCTCCCCGGCGACCTCCGGCTTGGCCGGATCGCTGAGGTCCACGGTGTACAAGGGGTCGGTCCGCCGGAAGGTGACCACGTACCCGACCGGGCCGACGAAGCGCACCGCGTAGATCCGCTCGCCCTTGCCGAGGCCGCCCACCCTGCCGGTCTGCACCAGCCGGTCGCCGTCCTGGCGCAGCACGTACACCGTCGACTCAGTACTGTCCGACCTGGTCGTCGCGGCCCGCAGGTGGCCGTCCCATTCGGACAGCGCGTACTGGTTGATCAGGTGACCCGGCACCGACCCGGCGGCGACGTACCGCGGGCGGCCCGAACCAGAGGTATCGAACTTGTAGATCTCGGTGGCGGCGTCCCGCGGGCGGGCCCGCGCCGCGCCGTCCACGGCCGGCCGCGGCACCGCCTGCCAGCGGTCGTCGCTCGCCACGTACAGGCTCGGGCCGTTGCTGTAGACCGTGTCGCCGTCGGCCACCACGGTCACCGGCTGTCCGTCGCCCAGCTTCTCGGCGCGCAGGTCGAAGGTCAGGACGGTCAGCATCGAGGTGCCGGTGTACTTGTCCGGCCGGCTCACCGACCCGCACTCGACCAGGCCGCGTTCGGTGCGTCCGCCGGTGGTCACCTCGTACCTGGGCAGCCAGTCGTCCAGCCCGGCCTGGTCGATGGTCGCCTGGTTCGCGGCGAGCCGCTGTGCGTCGGTGCCGCGTCCGGTGTACGGGAAGGCGAGCCTCGGGCCGGAACGGACCACGACCCGGGCGACCGCGCCGACCTGGCGCGCGTCGACGAGCCGTCCGTCCATGGTGTACGAGCTGATTAGTCGCGGGCTGCCGGACAGGTCCACCAGCAGCAGTCGCGGGCCGCTGATCCGGTCGGGATTCGCCGGGGGCACGGCCCGGCTGTCCGGGGCGCGGTCGGGGATCGCGACGTCGAACACGCGCCAGGCCGTTTCAGGCAGCAGGACCAGCGCGCGGTCGCCGCTGAGCAGCAGGTCGGCGCCGCTCCAGCGGACCGGGTCCTGGCCGTCCGAGGCGAGGTCGAGCCGGCCGGTGACCCGCCTGGTCCGCGGGTCCACCACGTGCAGTACGCCCCGGCTGACGGTCACGATCCGGCGCCCGTCGGTCTTCACCAGGTCGGGCTCGTCCACGCCGGCCTCGTGGGTGTTGGTGCCGGAGTAGTCCGTCCCGGGCGCTGGCGCCGCGGCTTTCGGGGCGCCGGGTTCGGCCGCCATCGCCCGGGCGCCCGCCGCCGCCGTGTCCTCCATAATCCCCGCATCGGGCAACCCGCCGAAGCCGTATGGGCCCACGTACGCCTTGGCGGCCCGCTTCAGGTCGGCCAAGGCGTCCTGGCAGGTGTCGTACGCGACGAGGCGGAACGCGCCCGCCGGCTGCACTGCGGGTGAGCTACCGGTGGGTGCAGGCGCCGGATCCCCGGTGCAGCCGGCAGTGAGCAGCACCCCGGCGGCCAGCGCGGCGGCCGCGGTGCGCGGGAAGCTGCGCGGGGAGCTGGGCGGGATGCGCAGGCGGGGCGGCGAGCATCGGCGAGTCATGCCGCGTTGGACGCTGCCTGCCCGGCACCGGTTCCCTCGTGCTCCGCGATCTTGCCGTGGCTAGGGGGCGGGGGCAACGGCAAGATCGCGGGGGGAATCGACCAGGCGGGAGAGCACGATCATGCTCCGGGTCGAGGTCACGAAGGGCTCCGCGCGCAGCCGTTCCAGCGCCTGCTCCAGGTGGCTGATGTTGGCGGCGCGCAGGTGCACCAGCGCGTCCGCCTCCCCGGAGACGGTGTACGCGGCCACGACCTCCGGGTGGCGCCGGGTCGCCTCGGTGATCTGGGCCGGCGTGGTGCGCCCCGTGCAGTACAGCTCCACGAAGGCCTCGGTCGTCCAGCCGACCGCAGCCGGATCCACCACCGTGGTGAAGCGGCGGATCACGCCGGCCGCGCGCAGCCGGTCGACCCGCCGTTTCACTGCGGGCGCGGAGAGTGAGACCGCCTGGCCGATCTCGGCGTAGGAGCTGCGCGCGTCCGCGACGAGATGCGCAACGATCTTTTGATCGATGGGGTCCATACGCAACATTCTGCCGTGAATCCGCAAGACTTCCGGCTATTCTCATCGCTTCCGCGCGATCTACTGTTGTTGATCGTGAACCCCCGTCGACAGGCCACCAAGCGGACGTACCTCATGTGCCCGCCCGAGTACTTCGCGGTGCAGTACGAGATCAACCCGTGGATGCACACCGGCACGCCGGTCGATGCGGAGCTCGCGGTCAAGCAGTGGACCGGCCTGCGGGAGGCGCTGAGCCAGCTGGGCCACACCGTGCACACCGTCGATCCACACCCCGGCCTGCCGGACATGGTGTACGCGGCCAACAGCGCGTTCACCGTGGACGGCGTGGTCTACGGGGCCCGCTTCCGGTACCCGCAGCGGGGTCCGGAGGCCGCGGTCTACCGGGCCTGGTACGAGGCCGCGGGCTGGAAGTACGTCACCCCGGCACACACCAACGAGGGCGAAGGGGACTTCGCCTACCTGCCAGGGGCGCACGGCGGCATCGTCCTCGCCGGATACGGCTTCCGGACCGACGAGGCCGCGCACGCCGAGGCGCAGGAGGCGCTGGGCCGCCCGGTGGTCCCGCTCCGCCTGGTCGACCCGCGCTTCTACCACCTGGACACCGCGCTGACGGTGCTCGACGACACCACGGTCGCCTACTTCCCGGACGCGTTCTCCGCGGCCTCGCGGCGGGTGCTCCGCCAGCTCTTCCCGGACGCGATCCTCGCCGACGCGGCCGACGCGGAGGCGTTCGGGCTGAACGCGATCAGCGACGGCCGGCACGTGGTGCTGAACGCCGAGGCGAGCGGGATGGCGAGCAAGCTGGCTGCCGCGGGCTATGTCCCGGTGCCGGTGGAGCTGGGCGAGCTGAAAAAGGGCGGCGGCAGCGCCAAGTGCTGCGTCGCCGAGCTGCGAGCCTAGCCGGCCGGCCGACGACGCGTCCGGGCCTGGCCGGCGACGTGTGTGGGCCTGGCCGGCGGCGCGTCCGGGTCCGGGCGGCGACGCGTCCGGGTCGGGCGGCG
>JADGHA010000357.1 GCA_019689695.1 Micromonosporaceae bacterium
GTCCTCGCCGACCTGGGCGTCGGCTATGCCGAGGCGAGCCGGGAGCTGGCCGGCGAGCCGCCGACGATGTGGCTGGCCCGGCACATGCAGGGGCCGCTGACCGGCTTCGCGCTCGCCGCGCCGCTGGCCTATGTGATGAGCGTGCTGTTCTTGGTGCCGCCGGGCTGAGCGCGGAGTCTGGAGAAGGTGTGACCACGTACCAGATGGCGGGCTGGGAAACCGACCGGCGCCAGCGCCGCAGGGGCCGCCGGGCGGGCGTCACGGTGCTCGTGCTCCTCCTCGTCGTGGCCGTGCTGCTGGTGGTGGCGGACCGGGTGGGCGCCTGGTACGCCGAGCGGCGCATCGCCGACGAGGTGCAGCAGGAGGTGGCCCAGCGGGACATCACCAGCGACCGGCCGGAGGTCCAGGTGGGCGGCTTCCCGTTCCTCACCCAGGTGCTCTCCGGCGAGTACCGGTCGGTCTCCATCACGCTGCGCGACGTGGACGGCGGCGGCATCCGCCTGCCCGAGCTGGACGTGCGCGCCACCGGGGTGCACGCCGAGCTGCGGACCATCCGGACCGGCCAGGGCGAGGCCCGGGCCGACCAGGTCACCGGCACCGCCACCGTGAGCTACCCCACGATCGCTGCCCTGGCCAACCAGCCCGGCCTCCAGCTGTCCGCCCAGGATGGCCAGCTGCGGGTTCGCCTGCCCGTGGAGGTTCTCGGTGAGCGGGTGACCCTGACCGGCACCGCCCGGGTGCGGGTGGACGACAACCGGGTCCGGGTCAGGGTGTCCGATCTGGACGGTGAGGGCGGCCGGCTGCCGGCGGCGGCGCGGGACGTGGCCGACACGTACGCCGAACGGCTGTCGGTCTCCTTCCAGCTGCCGCCGCTGCCGTTCGGGCTGACCGTGGAGAAGGTGGTGGCTCAGCCGGAGGGCCTGGCGGTCACCGCCACCGCCCACGGCGTCCCGATCACCAGCTGACCTGGTCTCGCATGGTGGTCGGCCGTATGCCGGCCGTTACATCGGTGCTAGGCTCCAGTTCCATGGGCCCGCTGCTCACCAAGCGGCGCGCGGTCGACCTGTGCCGCGTGGCCACCTGCTTGTGTCGCCCCGCCATCTGACGGCGGGGCTGTCGGCATTCGCCCATTGAGTGCAGCCAACGTCGTACGCACCCAGATCCGTCCAACCGCATGGGTCCGCGCGGTACGACCGGCTTCGCGCCCTCCGCGCGAACTCGAAACCCATCCTCGACAGGGAGCTTTCGATGAGTCGCGACAACGTACTCGTTTCGGCCGACTGGGCCGAGAAGAACCTGGACGCCCCCGGCGTGGTCTTCGTCGAAGTGGACGAGGACACCACCGCGTATGACGCGGGCCACATTCCCGGCGCCATCAAGCTGGACTGGAAGAAGGACCTCCAGGACCCGGTCCGCCGGGACTTCGTCAACAAGCAGCAGTTCGAGGCGCTGCTGTCCGAGCGGGGCATCGCCAACAGCGACACGGTCATCCTCTACGGCGGAAACAACAACTGGTTCGCCGCGTACGCGTACTGGTACTTCAAGCTGTACGGGCACGAGAGCGTGAAGCTGCTCGACGGCGGCCGCAAGAAGTGGGAGCTGGACAACCGCCCGCTGGTCAAGGACGCGGTGTCCCGCCCGGCCACGCAGTACACCGCCAAGCAGCCGGACGTGTCCATCCGGGCGTTCCGCGACGAGGTGGTGGCGGCCATCGGCACCAAGAATTTGGTCGACGTGCGCTCGCCCGACGAGTACGCCGGCCGGCTGCTCGCCCCCGCGCACCTGCCGCAGGAGCAGGCGCAGCGGGCCGGGCACATCCCGACCGCGGTGAACGTGCCGTGGAGCAAGGCGGCCAACGAGGACGGCACCTTCAAGTCCAACGAGGAGCTGGCCGCGATCTACGCCGAGGCCGGCTTCGACGCCAGCAAGCCGACCATCGCGTACTGCCGGATCGGTGAGCGCTCCTCGCACACCTGGTTCGCCCTGCACGAGCTGCTCGGGTACCCGGACGTGAAGAACTACGACGGCTCCTGGACCGAGTACGGCTCGCTGGTCGGCGTGCCGGTGGCGTTGGGTGATGAGCCGGGGGAGGCCTGATGGCGGGCGTGGACGTGGCGGGCTGCGGGGCGCCGGACCAGGCCGCTCCGCTGCCGGCGAGCGTGGATCTGGCCAAGGAGACGGTGATAACCGGCGTGGTCCGGGCCGGCGACGAGCCGGTGCCGGGGGCGTACGTGCGGCTGCTGGACGCCGGCGGCGAGTTCACCGCGGAGGTGGTCACCTCGGCCGCCGGGGAGTTCCGGTTCTTCGCCGCTCCCGGAAAGTGGACGCTGCGGGCGCTGTCCCGGCAGGGCAACGGCGACACGACGATCAGCGCCGACCGGGGCGTGACCCAGGTCGCGCTCGCCGTCGCCGCTGATTGACGCACGCCAACTACCCGCACTTTCCCGCGGAAAGTGCGGGTAGTTGATCTCATCGGTGCGCGTTTTCCGGCACGGATACGCGTTTCCCGCACGGATTGGAAGGGCGCCCCTGGTGGCCGGGGGTGCTCTTTCTACTATCGACCGGTGAAACGGTGGCTGGGCGTGGCTGCGGTGGGGTGGGCCCTGGTGTTGGGCGTGACCGCCTACGTGGCCGCCCGGCACGGGCAACCGACCGCGCGCGAACAGACCACGCTGGCCCAGGCCCGGGAGCGCGTGGACCAGGCACTCGTCGCGACCGCCGTCGCCGCCGGCTCGGACTCGGTCGCCGCCCTCGCCGCGTACACAGTGGACTCGGGATGCCGGATCACGACGGTGCGCAAGGGGAGCGACCTGTCCCGGGTGATCCGGCTGTACACCCGGGCCGGCGGTGAGCGGGCGCTGCTGGACCGGCTGGCGGCGGCGCTGCCCGCGGAGTTCCGGGCCCGGATCCCCCGCCCGGTCGGGTCGGCGTCCCCGGCGCTGCGCGCCGATGCCGGCGGCTTCGTGGCGCTGCGCGGGACGGCGGTGGGTCCCGGCGAGGTCCGGGTGGAGGCGGAGGCGGGCTGCCGCACCGGCAGCGACCTCGGCACGCCGCCGACCGGCCCGCAACCCACGGCGGCGGAACGCGCACCTGTCGAGTCGGTCCTGCGGGCACTCGGCGCGTCGTCTCCGCGGTGGCACGCGTACCAGGCGCCGTGCCCGGGAGGCGGCGCGGTGCGCACGGTGGAGGCGGACAGTTCCGCGTCCGCGCTGCCCGGCCCGCTGCCGGTCGCGCTCAAGGCCGTCGCCGCCGACGCTGTCGTGGTGCTGAGCCAGCCGCGCCGGTACGCCTACCGGGTGGGCGCGACAGGGATCGCGGTACGCCTGCAGGACGGCACCATCACCGTCACCGCCACCACGTCCTGCCCGTGACGCCCCTGCCCTCTCTCCCCGCGATCTTGCACTTGTGTACCCCGGAATAACGTATATGTCCCCTTTATCGGGGTGCACAACTGCAAGATCGCGGGGGAGAAGGGGTCAGTAGACCAGCGCCTGGGCGCCGTCGGCGAGCGTCTCCTCGACGAACGCAGCGGCGCCCGCAATCCGTACGCCCGGGATCACGTCCGCCTCGGTGATCCCGCGACGGGCGGCGCACTGGGTGCACGCCGTCACCCGGCCGCCGGCCAGCACCGCGTCGAGCAGGTCGGGCAGCGGGGCCGAGTGCGGCAGCTCGAACTCGGCGGCCCGGCCGGGTAACGCGAACCAGGTCGACTCGCCGGTCAGCCAGAGTGAGACCTGCGCTCCCGCCGCGACCGCCGTCGCCGCCACGGTGAACGCCTGGGCGCAGCGTTCCGGCGCGTCCATCCCAGCTGTTGCCTTGACCACGAGAGCGCGTGCCATGGCAGCAGCATAGGATTCTGCGAGTGGTCACCGAGATCGGGTTCGTCAGCCTGCTGGTCGCGGGCTTCGGCGCGCTCGGCGGCGTGTTGATCTATTTGGCGGTGCGAATCTCGAGAGGGCGCTCGTGACGGAAAACCCGATGCCGCCACCGTGGCAAAATGCGCCGCCGGTGGAGCCCTACCCGTACGAGGACACGCACGACCTGCGTACCGGCCCGGACCTCCACCCCGCCCTGCTCGGCCTGCTGCCGTTCATCGGCTGGTGGCGCGGCCGGGGCCGCGGCGGCTACCCGACGATCGAGGACTTCGACTACGCGCAGGAGATCCGGATCAGCCACGACGGGCGCCCGTTCCTGTTCTACGAGTCGCGGGCGTGGATCCTGGACGAGAAGAGCCGGCCGGTGCGGGCCGCCGGCCGGGAGGTGGGCTGGTGGCGGCCGGTGATGAAGGACGACCGGCCCACCGACGAGGTCGAGGCGCTGATGACCAGCCCCACCGGGATCATGGAGCTGTACCTCGGCCGGGCCGAGGGCACGCGGCTGGAGATGGTCACCGACGCGGTGATGCGGACCTCCACCGCCAAGGAGGTCAACGCTGGCCACCGCCTGTTCGGCATCGTCGAGGGCGCGCTGCTGTACGCGCAGGAAATGGCCGCGGTCGGCCATGGCCTCGCCCCGCACCTCTCGGCCCGCCTCATCCGCATCGGAGGCTAGCCCACCCCTCTTCCCCGCGATCTTGCAGTTGTGCACCCCGTAATAACGGATATATCCCATTTATCGGGGTACACAACTGCAAGAT
>JADGHA010000358.1 GCA_019689695.1 Micromonosporaceae bacterium
AGCACGGGCTGGTCTGATCCGCCGCAGGCACACCCGCCCGCGCGGCGGCAGCCGGTGGCCGGCCCGGCCTAGCGGGATGCCGGCAAGGACGCCACCCGGTCGAGGGCCTGGTGGATCGGCGCCGAGAACATGGCGGCCGCGGCGGCCAGGCAGACCACCAGGAACGCCACCCGCAGCAGCCGTTCCCCCCTGCCGCCGACGCGGATCGCGGCGGCGTCCGGCACGCCGATCATCCGCCACATCCGCCGGCCGGTGGGGATCGGCCACAGCAGCGGTACGCCGGACGAGGTGAGCATGTCGCCCACCAGGTGCACCAGACACCCCACCCCGACGGCGAGTCCGAGCATCGGGTAGCCGCGCCCAGCCGGCAGGAGGGCGAAGGCCACGCCGGCCGCCGCGGCGGACAGGGCCGTGACGACCAGCCAGCCGGCGCGCTCCGCCCACTCGTCCAGGAGGCCGCGCAGGGCCAGCCCGAAGGTGAAGAACAGCACGCCGATCACCGCCCACTTGCCGTACTCGGCGCACAGGGCGGTGGTGCCCCAGGCGAGCAACCCGGTGAACGGCAGGGTGTGCGTCAACGTCCGGTGGCCGTACTCCCGCTGCGGGTCGCGGCGGGTGCGGGTGGCGCGGTACACCGCGAGCGAGACCTTCTCGACCACCTCGGCCAAGAACAGCGACACCACGCCGAACGTCCGGGCCACCGTGGCGCCGCCGCGGTTGGCGGTCACCCGGCCGGAGAGGTCGATGTCGGGCAGGAGCGTGCTTCCGGCGCAGACCGCGGTGCCGACCGCGATCGCGAGCGGCGACTGCCCGTAGCCGGCGAAGTGGTCCAGCGCCCAGGACCCGGCCAGCCACACCGCCGCGCCGGACAGCGCGTGAGACGGTCCCATCATGCCGGCGACTGTGCCACAGTGGACAGCCCGGCCGGGGGAGGCGCGCCTCAGCGCCACCGCCCCGGGTACCAACGGTCGGCCGGCCATCGCCCGCCCGGCCAATGGCGGGACCCCCGGGCGAGCTGGTAGAAGCGCAGCCGCGCGAGCAGGCCGAAGATGAGGAACGCCAGCGGGATCGCCGGCCAGAAGACGGCGGCGCCGGCGAGCACCGACAGACCGACCACCACCATCGCCACCAAGGCCAACCTGCGGGCGGGCGGCGGCTGGCGCCGCCGGGCGAGCTCGTGCGCCCGGGGCGGATCGGCCAGCGCGGGCCGGCCGCCTTCCGGCAGGTCCGCGGTGAGCGGGGTGAGGTCTTCGCGGTAAGTGGCCGCGTACGCCGCGGCCAGCCGCTCGTCGCCCTCCTGCAGGGTGAGCCGGCCCTCGGCCATCGCCGTCTGCAGGATGCGCGCAACCCGCTCCCGCTCCTCGTCGGAGGCCCGGATCTGTGTCGCCATCGTCTCCTCCTCGCCGTCGCGCCACCTCCAGGCTGCCCCCCACGCGCCACCCGCGCGCCGGCCCGGCGACGGATTGCCGGCTGCGTCGCGCGACGTACGGCCGGCGCGCGGCGTACGCCACACGGCGCAGGCCGGGGCGGTGTCCGGATGACGCGGTCAGGCGGATGCTGGCCGCACGGGTCGCCCGGAACGGCGTCCGGCCAAGCCCGGACGCTAGTCGGGTACGCGGACGAGGTCGGGCTGGTCCGCCTGGGCCGGCTCGTCCGACCCGCCGACCGTCCGGTCCCTGCCGGTGTGGGCGAGCGGCAGCGCGGCGAGGGTGAGGCCGCCGCCGACCAGGCCGGCCACCGCGAACCCCCAGGCCGGGGTGGTGGCGTCGATAACCGAGCCGGCCAGCGGGGCGCCGACCGCCATGCCGACGGTGAGCGCGGAGCCGTGCAGGCCCATCGCCTCGCCGCGGGCGCCGGCCGGGGCCAGCCGGCTCACCGCGTCCGCGCCGGCGGCCAGCGACGGCGCGCACAGCGCGCCCGCGGGCACCATCGCCAGGCACAGCCAGCGCCAGTCCCCGGCCAGCCCGACCGGGATGGTGAACGCGCCGAGTAGCCCGGTCAGCAGCAGCGGCGAGAGTGGCCGGTGCACCATGCCGAAGACGAATCCGCCGGCCAGCGAGTACCCGGCCCACAGCGCGACCACCGCTCCGGTCCAGCTCACCTGGCCGGCCTCGCGCAGCGCCGCCACCAGGGCGACATCGGTGCCGCCGAGCACCACGGTGGTCGCCGTGGCGACCGCGAGCAGCGCCACCAGCCGCGGCCGCAGCCACTCCCGCCGCCGCGGCGCCGGCGCGGTGGAGGCGCCTTCGTCGGCCTCGTCGCCGCGGACCGGCGGGTTGAGGGCGAACAAGGCCACCCCGGCGAGCACGGTGCCCGCGCCGACCGCGGCCATCGCGACCTGCGCGGAGAAGCTGGTGATGACGAAGACCGCCAGCGCCGGACCGGCCATGAAGGACAGTTCGACCGACATCGAGTCCAGCGCGTACGCCGGGCGCCGCTGCGCCTCGGGCACGAGCGCCGCCACGGACTGCCGGATCACCGAGAAGACCGGCAGCGTCAGCAGCCCGCCGGCGAACGCGGCGACCAGCAGTGCCGGGTACGGCAGGACCGGTGCCACGCTCCAGAACACCGCCTCGGCGACGGTGGTCACGCCGAGCATGAGCCGCAGCCCGCGGCGGTCGACCAGCCGGCCGAGCAGGGGCGCGCCCAGCGCCGAGCCGACCGTCGAGGCAGCGCCGACCAGCCCGGCCGCGCCGTACCCGTGGCGCAGCTCCAACACCACGTGCAGGGTCAGCGTGATGCCCGCGGCGGTGACCGGCACCCGGGCCAGCAGCGCGAGCAGGATCAGGGGCCGCACGCCGGGCAGGGCCAGTACGCGCCGGTAGGGCTCAAGCGTCATCGTGGTCGGTACCTCCGGGTTCATGGTGCCCGGGGGGTACGACGCAATCCCAGCCATTTCCGGCCAGGTCCCTGCAGGGGCGGTCAGGTCGGACGCCGGACCGGGCGTGACCGGGGTCCAGGCGCCCGCACACCAGCGGCCCGAAGCTGGGCACGGACAGCTGGGATGCGACGGGCTGGCTGGTGCGTCTTCCGGCAGGTTTCCGGAACGATCAGCGGGCCGCCGGACCGGCCGGCCGCCACCGCCGGGGCCCGGCGGGCAAGCCTGGCACGGGGTTTTTGATCCGGCGCGGCAAGCTTGCCGGAACTGTAATGTCGGGTCTCTTGACCCAGCGTTTATGCCGTCGTAACGTGCCCTTCGTCCACAAAGAAATTATCGGAGCACGGACCGAAAGTTGCGGTGACCCATGACGACTCCCTATTTCTCCCGTAGGTCGTTGCTGGGCCTGGCCGGTGCCGGGGCGGGCGCGATCATCCTCAGCGGCTGCGGTGGCGACGACGACAACAGCGGCGGAGGCGGCAAGAGCGGCAACGCGACCATCAACTGGTGGCACATCTCCAACACCGACCCGGGCCTGACCGTCTACGCGAACATCGCCAAGGCGTACGAGTCGGCACACCCCGGCGTCAAGATCAACATTACCCCGCTGGAGAACGAGGCGTTCAAGGCGAAGCTGACCACGGTCACCCAGGCCGGCAACCCGCCGGACATCTTCCACTCCTGGGGCGGCGGCGTGCTGGAGAACCAGGTCTCGGCCGGCCTGGTGAAGGAGTTCCCCGCTGACGCCCAGTCCTGGCTGAGCACCATCAACAAGCACGGCCTGGAGGCCTACCAGGTCAACGGCAAGCAGTACGGTGTCCCGTTCGACCTCGGGGCGGTCGGGTTCTGGTACAACAAGGAGCTCTTCGAGAAGGCGAAGGTCACCGAGATCCCCAAGACCTGGTCCGAGTTCCTGGACGTGGTGCAGAAGATCAAGGCGGCCGGCATCACCCCGATCGCGCTCGCCGGGGCGGAGAAGTGGCCGGCCCACTTCTACTGGTCCTACCTGGCCATCCGGTACGCGGGCGTGGACGGCCTGGAGAAGGCCGCGAAGGACGGCTCGTTCGACACCGACGACTTCGTCAAGGCGGGCGAAGCGTTCAAGAAGCTGATCGACCTGCAGCCGTTCCAGAAGGGCTTCCTCGGCGCCAAGTACTCGGCCAACGACGGCCAGGCGGGCATCATGGGCAACGGCCTGGCGGCCATGGAGCTGATGGGCCAGTGGGCCGGCCCGACCGAGGCGGCGTACTCCACCAGCAAGGAAGGCATCGGCGACAAGCTCGGCTTCTTCCCGTTCCCGGGGCTCGACCCGGGCGAGAACGGCAAGGGCTCGCCCGACGACGTGTTCGGCGGCGGCAACGGCATGGCGGTCGGCAAGAACGCGCCGGACGAGGCCTTCGAGTACGTCAAGTACTTCCTCTCGGTGGACAACCAGAAGAAGCTGGTCACCGAGGCAGGCGGCGTCATCCCGGTGGTCCAGGGCGCAGAGACGGCGCTCACCGACGAGAACCTCAAGATGGTGCAGCAGCTGGTGGCCAAGGCGCCCAAGTTCCAGATGTACCTGGACCAGAAGTACCCGCCGGCGCTGGGCACCCAGGTCAACGACAGCGTGGCCGAGCTGGTGGCCGGGAAGGCCAGCCCGGAGAAGGTCGCGCAGGACATCGCCAAGACCGCGAAGACGCTGTAGCTGAATGGCGACCGGGGTCCATCAGCCCGCTACGGCGGCGCCGCCCCGACCGGAGCGGCCGGGCATCGCC
>JADGHA010000359.1 GCA_019689695.1 Micromonosporaceae bacterium
GCCCCCGCCCCCCGGGCCCACGCCCCCCCCGCGGCCCGCGCGCACCATCTCTTCCGCGGCGAGGCCGCATTGGCCTGGCTCGCCGCACGCCGCGGCTGGCCAGGCCGATGGTCGCGTTTTGCCCGATGACTGTTGTGCCTGGTACCCTGGCTCCTTGCGGCTGGGCCCAGCGTCCCTGCCCGCGGACCCCAACCCGCAAGGATGACAAGGACGAGGCTGTCGCGTGGCGAACATCAAGTCGCAGATCAAGCGCAACCGGCAGAACGAGAAGCGCCGGCTGCGCAACAAGTCGGTCAAGTCGTCGCTGAAGACTGCCATCCGCAAGTTCCACGAGGCGAGCGACGCCGGTGACGTGGCGGCCGCCACCGAGCTGATGCGCGCCGCCTCGCGCCAGCTGGACAAGGCGGTCAGCAAGGGCGTGATCCACAAGAACCAGGCGGCGAACCGGAAGTCGGCGATCGCCAAGCGCCTGCACGCCCTGTCGTCCTGACCAGACACTCGATGTGAGCTGCCCCGGCCTTCGGGCCGGGGCAGTCCGCGTCTGGGGGCACTCGGCCGGCCGCCTCAGCGGTCGCCGCCTCAGCGGTCGCCTCCGGTGCTGCCCGAGCCCGGTCCGGTGCGTGCGCCGGCTCAAGCCGGTGGGGTCACCGGTGGCCTGGCGTAGCTGCCGCCGGGAACGGAGGCGCGGGCGACCACCGGCCGGAGCACCATCGGTGCCGCCGGGCGCGGCACGACCGCCCGGGCCAAACCCGCGTCGCCTACCGGATCCGCGTGGCCCGCTGCCGTCGACGGCGAGCCCGGGCCTTTGGACCCCCTCAGCGCGCCGGCGACCACGTCGTTGACCTTCACCATGGCGGCCACCGTGAGCGGCAGTACCGGAATGCTCCACCACGAAGCCAGCTCGGCCAGAGCGAGCAGCACACCGAGCGCGACGGCTCCTTCGAGGAACAGGGAGCACAGCAGGCCGCTCGGCCGGAGGTGCCGCAGCCGTAGCAACCGGGCATAGCCCGGCCGCTCGTCGCGAACCTCACCCCGGCCCATCGCGGGCCCGGCGCCCCGGTGCCCGCTCATCGCGCCGGGCTCCCCTGCCGGCCCGCCTGCCGTGCGGCGGCCACCGCCACGATCGCCCGCTCCAGCGCGTACCCCCGGTCCTCGGCGGCACCCTTGACCGCGGCGTTGCACTCCGCCGCCGCCTGCATCGCGTCGACCAGGCCGTCGGCACTCCAGCCGCGGCCCTGCCGCTGGGCCCGCTCGACCTTCCACGCCGGCATGCCCAGGGCGCCGGCCAGCTGGTACGGGCTGCCCCGGCCGGCGGCCGCCACCCGGGCGACGGTACGCACGCCGTCGGCCAGCGCGTCGGCGATCGGCACCGGATCGACTCCGATGTGGAGGGCCCATCGCAACGCCTCGAGCGCACCCGGCACGTCGCCGGTCATCGCCGCGTCCGCCACGGTGAACCCGCTGACCTCGGCCCGGCCCCGGTAGTAGCGGGCCACGGCGGCGGCATCGAGCCGGCCACCGGTGTCGGCGACCATCTGCGAACAGGCCGCGGCGAGCTCGCGCAGGTCGTTGCCGACGGCGGCCAGCAGCGCCTCGGCCGCCTCCTCCGAGCAGCGGCCGCCCAGCCGGCGCACCTCGTCGCGGACGAAGGCCACCCGGTCGCGGTGCTTGGTCAGCTTCGCGGCCGGCAGCACCGTGGCGCCCGCCTGGCGGAGGCCGTCGGCGAACGCCTTGCCCTTGGCCCCGCCGAGGTGGGTGACCACCAGGGTCACTTCCGGGTCCGGGTCGCGGGCGTAGGTCAGCAGGGCGTTGACCAGGTCCTTCTTGGCGTCCTGGCCGGCGCGGACGACCACCGCCCGCCGGCCGCCGAACAGCGACGGGCTGAGAATCTCGGACAGCTCGCCCGGAGTCACCGAGCCGGCCTCGTACTCCCGGACCTCGGCGCCGGGGTCAACCGCTCGCACGGCGTCCAGCGTCTGGTCGACAGCGCGGTTGACCAGCAGTTCCTCGTCTCCGAGGACCAGCACCAGGGAAGCGGGAGGAGCCGACGTCACCTCGCCATACTGGCACGCGTCGCCGGCAATGGCCGGCAGACCGGGCCGATGGCAGTAAGCGGCTCCGCCGGTGCGCGGCCGGCCGGTGACCGAGCCGGCCGCCCTATCGCCCTACCGGCCAGGCGGGCGACCATCTACCGGCCGGGCGGGCGGCCACGGACCACGACCGCCAGGCCGTGTTCGGTCCGGACCGCGGCGGCGTCGCCGCTGCGGTCGGTACGCACGACCCGCGCACCGTGCCTGCCCAGCCGGGCCAGCACGGACGGGTTCGGGTGCCCGTACGGGTTGTCCGCGCCGACCGAGACCACAGCGATCTTGGGATGAACGACGTCCAGAAAGGCCGGATCCTGGAAGGCGGATCCGTGGTGGGCGACCTTGAGCACGTCCGCGGCCAGCCCGGCCCCGCCGGTGCTGTCGAGCAGGGCCTGCTGCTCCTCCTCTTCGGCGTCGCCGGCGAGCAGGATCCGCACACCGCGGACTCGCGCCAGCAGCATCAGCGAGTTGTTGTTGGGGTCGGAACGGGTCCCGGCCAACCGCTTCGTCGGCCCGACCACGGAGAGGGTCACGCCGCCGACGGTGTAGGTCTGCCCGGTCTCGGCGACCCGCACCGGCGTACCGGCGGCGGTGGCCGCGCGGGCGACCGCCTCGCGTCCAGCGGTCGGCTCCGCCCAGGCGGTGGTGACCACCGCCCGCACCGTCCGTCCTTTGAAGACACCGGAGACCCCGCCGACATGGTCCGCGTGGAAGTGGCTGACCAGCAACAGCGGCACGACCCGCACGCCCAGCCGGTGCAGGCAGCGGTCGGTCGCGGCCGGCTCCGGCCCGGCGTCGACCACGACCGCCTGGCCGGGTGCGACCGGCAGCACGACCGCGTCGCCCTGGCCGACGGCGCAGGCCACGAGCAGCCAGCCGGGCGGTGGCCAGCCGCTGGCGACCAGCCGTACGGGCAGCGTACCGAGGACAACGGCGGCCGCGACGACGGCGAGCAGGCGGCGCACCAGCCGGCGGCGGGCGGCCACGAGAAGCGCCCCGGTGAGCGCGGCGAGGAGCAGCCCGCCCCTGGCGCCAGCGGGCCAGGGCAGCACACCGGCCGGCACCTCGGCGCCGTACCGGGCGACGGTCACCAGCCACCCTGCCGGCCAGCCGCCGAGCCAGGCCGCGAACTCGGCCCCGGCCGGCCACACCGGGGAGACGACGGCGGCCGTGACTCCGAGGATGGTGGCGGGTGCGACGGCGGGCACGGCCAGCAGGTTGGCCGGCACCGAAACCAGGCTGACGGTGCCGGAGATGCCGGCGACCACCGGCGCGCAGGCCACCTGGGCTGCGGCCGGCACGACCAGTGCCTCGGCCAGACCGGCCGGCACCCCGCGCCTGCGCAGCCCGTCCCGCCAGCGCGGCGCGATGAGCAGCAGCCCGGCGGTGGCCAGCACGGAGAGCGCGAACCCGGCGTCGCCGGCGAGCTGCGGGTCAACCACCACCAGGACCGCGACCGCCGCCCACAGCGCGGGCAGTGCGGCGCGCGGGCGGCCGGAGGCGAGGGCGAGCAGGCCCAGCCCGCCCATCGCCGCGGCGCGCAGCACGCTGGGTGACGGCCGGGCCAGGATCACGAAACCGACCAGGGCCAGCACACCGGTCGCGGCGGCGAGCCGCGGACCGGCCCGCGCCCAGCGGGCCAGCAGCAGCACGGCGCCCACGATGATGGCCACATTGGAGCCGCTGACGGCCGTCAGGTGGGTCATCCCGGTGGCGCGGAAGTCTTCCGCGACGGCCGGATCGAGCCGGCTCACGTCGCCGACGACGAGTCCGGGAAGCAGCCCGCCGGGCTCGTCGGCGAGCGGGGCACAGGCGCGCTGCAGGCCGGCGCGCAGCGAACCGGCCGCGCGCTGCGGCCAGGGCGCCTCGCCCAGCCGGCGGGGCGCCCCGGAGGCGGACAGGATCGCCGCGGTGAGCCCGCCGCCATGGGGTTCGCCGAGCCGGGCGCGCGCCTCGACCCGCTGGCCGGGGAGCAGCCCGACCCAGGAGGGGTTGTTGGTGAGCACGACCACCCGGGCGGACAGCAGCACGGCGCTCCCGTCGGCACGGCGGATCCGGGTCAGCTGGGCGGGTACGAGGTAGGCAGGCGGGCGCCCGGACACCACCGGCAGCCGCCGCGGGTCCTCCCGCACCGTCAGGTCCACAGTGACCTGCACGCGGGAGCGGGCCAGCTCGGCGATGGGCGCGGCGTCACGCCCCGCCAGCCGGGCACCGGTGGCCGCCGTCCCGCAGACCACGCCCAGCAGCGTTCCGACGACAACCCACCGCCACCCGGCGAGGGACATGACGGCATCCTTCAGCCGGACGCGGAGGGCGCCGCGGCGCGGCAGGCTGCGGCCGCTGCGTGTCCCGCCGCCCGGATGGCGTGCCGACGGGTGGCACCGCGGGCCAGGGCCACCCAGCCGGCCGGCCCACCACCGGCGCAGCGACGGCTGGAGTGCCACCACCACCGCCGCGGGGGGGGGGGGGGGCGCCCCCCCCCCCCCCCGCCGGGGGTTGGAGGAGGGTGGGGGGGGGGGGGGGGGGGGGGGGGTGGT
>JADGHA010000360.1 GCA_019689695.1 Micromonosporaceae bacterium
ACCCCCCGGGGGGCCCCCCCCGGGGGCCCCCCGGCGGGGCCCGGCCCCCCCGCCGGGCTGCTGCTGCTCGGCGCGACGGCCACCCTCACCGTCGGCCCGCCCGGCCCGCCGTCGCCCACCAGCCTGGCCGCACTCGTTCTGGCCCTGGTGGTACTCCTGGCCGGGTACTACCGGTCCCGGCTGGCGGTCGCCCGCGGCGGCCGGCCGGTGGCCGCGTTCCGGGCGGTCATGGTGGTCGCGCTGATCGACGTGGTCCTGCTGCTCGCCAGCGGCCGGGTGGTGTGACGGGCGGGCCGGCGGCAGACCGCCGGTCACCGGCCATTACGCTGGACCGCGGTTTCGGGTCTTGTCCTGTCGAGGAGGATCGACGTGACTCGTGTGCGGGTGGCCCTGCTCTCCGCGGCGGCGCTCGGTGCCGCGGCGCTGGTCTCCGGCTGCGGCGCGGGCCAGATCTCGCAGACCGCCGACATGCAGCCGGCGGTCCCGGGCGCGAACTCCACCGTCGGCCCCAGCGCGGACGGCTCGATCCAGCTGCGGAACGTCCTGATCGAGTACCCCGGCGTCGACGGGTACCGGCAGGGCGAGAACGCTCCCCTCCAGCTGAGCATCTTCAACACCGGCCGGGCCGCGGTCACGCTGGTCCGGGTGGAGACCGACGCGGCGGCCGCGGTCACCCTGCAGGGCGGGCCGATCGTCGCCGGCACCGCGGCCCCGTCGCCGGGTGCGACCGCCGCCCAGCCGCACAATCCGCCCGTGCAGACCACCGGCATACCGGAAGCGTCTCCGTCCAAGACCCCGTCCGCGCCGGCATCCGAATCGCCCGAGGAGACCTCCTCGCCGACGCCGTCCGAGTCGGCGCCGACGGCTCCGTCCGGAGCCGGGTCCCCGGCGACGGCGGGCGGCGGCCCGGTCAGCGTCACCGTGCCCCCCAACAGCTACGTGGCACTCTCCTCCGCCGCCGGGGCGACGCTGCGGCTGGAGCAGCTGAGCCGGGCCATCCGCCCCGGCGAGGCGGTGACCATGACGTTCGTCTTCGACAACGGCGCGCGGTACACGTTTGATGTGCCGGTCGGCCTGCCGTCGGCCCCCGCGCCGGCCGGCTCGGTGGTGCCCGGCGTGCGCGGCGGTGAAGGCGCGCCCGGCGGGCAACACGTCGGCGGCGAGTAGTCAGGCCTGTCGTACCGGTCGGCTACTGTCCCGGCGTGACCTCGCGTACGTCGCATCCGCCCCGCCCGGCCCGTGCGGCCGTCCGCGCCGGCGGGGCCCGCTCCGCCTCCCGCCCGGCGTTCGAGTGTGATGTCTGCGGCCACCAGCCGCCGAAGTGGGTCGGCCGCTGCCCGGAGTGCGGCGAGTGGGGTTCGGTGGTGGAGTGCACGCCCAGCCCGCCGTTGGGCGCGGCCCGGGTGGTCGCCGCCCGGGCGCCGCTCGAGCCGGCCCGGCCGATCGCCACGATCAGCGCGGCACCGGCCCGGGCGCGGCCGACCGGGGTCGGCGAGCTGGACCGCGTGCTCGGCGGCGGTCTGGTCCCCGGCGCCGTGGTGCTGCTCGCCGGGGAGCCGGGCGTGGGCAAGTCCACCCTCCTGCTCGACGTGGCGCAGCGCTGGGCGGCCGGCGGCGGCACGGCGCTGGTGGTCAGCGGCGAGGAGTCGGTCAGCCAGGTGCGGCTGCGCGCGGAGCGGATAGGCGCCCTGCACGATCGGCTCTACCTGGCGGCCGAGACCGACCTCGGCGCGGTGCTCGGCCATCTCGACGCGGTCAAGCCCGGGCTGCTCGTCCTCGACTCGGTGCAGACCGTCTCCGCGCCCGGCATCGACGGCGTGCCCGGCGGGGTCACCCAGGTACGTGCGGTCACCTCCGCCCTTGTCGCGGTCGCCAAGGAGCGCGGCATCGCGACCGTACTGGTCGGGCACGTGACCAAGGACGGCCAGGTCGCCGGGCCGCGAGTCGTGGAGCACCTGGTCGACGTGGTGCTGCACTTCGAGGGCGACCGGCACTCGTCGCTGCGCCTGGTGCGGGGCATGAAGAACCGGTTCGGGGCATCCGACGAGGTCGGCTGCTTCGAGATGCACGAGAGCGGGATCAGCAGCCTGGCCGACCCGTCCGGGCTCTTCCTCACCCGGTACGGCCAGCCCGTGCCGGGGACCTGCGTGACGGTCGCCATGGAGGGCCGGCGGGCACTGGTCACCGAGGTGCAGGCGCTGGTGGGGGCGCACCAGGCGGGCTCTCCCCGGCGCACCGTCTCCGGGTTGGACTCCGCCCGGCTGGCGATGGTGCTCGCCGTGCTGCAGCGGCGCAACGAGCGGCTGAAGAACGACAAGAAGCTGCACGAGCGGGAGGTTTTCGCGGCGACCGTCGGCGGGATCCGGGTGGTGGAGCCGGCCGCCGACCTCGCGCTGGCGCTCGCCGTCGCGTCCGGCGCGCACAACCTGGCCATGGCGCCCGACCTGGTGGCCCTGGGTGAGGTGGGGCTCACCGGCGAGGTACGGCGGATCAGCGCCGCGCCGCGGCGACTGGCCGAAGCGTCCCGGCTCGGCTTCCGCTACGCACTGGTTCCGCCCGGCTGCGCTCCGCCCGCCGATAGCGCACCAAGCGGTATGAAGGTGGTCGAAGTGGCCGATCTGGACGAAGCGTTCCGGTGCGCAGCCACATTCTCGGCCGATCGCTGAGCGATGCCGGCGCCCCGGCCAGGCATCCTCCCCCCGCCCGGCGTGCCCGGCATGCACGGTGGTCTACCGCTGGGTGCCTACCACAACCGCACCGGCTGGATGACGGTCCGTAGACTGTTCGAGTGCCAATCGACCGCGATTCGAACCGGGCCCAGGTGATGGGCCCCGCCAGCCGTGCCGTCGGTACCGGCGCGGCCCGGTTGCGGCCGGCGGAGCACACTGGCAACAGCTTCCCCGGGCCAGGGCCGATCCCCGGCGCCACCGGGGATCCGCTGCGTGCGACCCTGGCCCTGATGGCGCCGGGCACCGCGCTGCGCGACGGGCTGGAACGGATCCTTCGTGGCCGGACCGGAGCGCTCATCGTGCTCGGCTACGACAAGGTCGTGGAGGAGATCTGCACCGGCGGGTTCCCGCTGGACGTCGAGTTCTCCGCGACCCGGCTGCGCGAACTGTGCAAGATGGACGGAGCGGTGGTGCTCTCCAACGACTGCACCCGCATCGTCCGGGCGGCGGTGCACCTGATGCCGGATCCCTCGATCCCGTCCGAGGAGTCCGGCACCCGGCACCGGACCGCTGAGCGGGTGGCCAAGCAGACCGGCTACCCGGTCATCTCGGTGAGCCAGTCGATGCGGATCATCGGGCTCTACGCCAACGGGCAGCGGCACGTCCTGGACGACTCGGCCGCCATCCTGTCCCGCGCCAACCAGGCTCTGGCCACTCTGGAGCGGTACAAGCTACGCCTGGACGAGGTGTCGGGCACGCTCTCCGCGCTGGAGATCGAAGACCTGGTGACCGTGCGGGACGCGGTCGCGGTGGTGCAGCGCCTGGAGATGGTGCGGCGCATCGCCGACGAGATCGCCGGGTACGTGGTCGAGCTCGGCACCGACGGCCGGCTGCTCGCCCTGCAGCTGGACGAGCTGATGGCCGGGGTGGACAGCGACCGGACCCTGGTCATCCGGGACTACCTGCCGGCCGGGCGCAAGCCCCGCTCGCTCGAGGACGCGCTGGTCGAGCTCGACCTGCTCACCGCCAGTGAGCTGATCGACCTGGTGGCGGTGGCCAAGGCGTTGGGCTACCCGCCCACGGCGGACGCCTTGGACGCCGCGGTCAGCCCGCGCGGCTTCCGGCTGCTGGCCAAGGTGCCGCGGCTGCCCGGCCAGATCGTGGACCGGCTGGTGGACCACTTCGGCACGCTGCAGCGGCTGCTCGGAGCCACGGTGGAGGACCTGCAGGCGGTCGAGGGGGTGGGCGACGCGCGCGCCCGCAGCGTACGGGAGGGCCTGTCCCGCCTCGCCGAGGCCTCCATCCTCGAGCGCTACGTCTGAACCCCGCCCGGGTCACCTGAGTGTCAGGGTGACCGGGTCGCTGCGCTTGGTGCCGAGCCGGCCGTAGAGCTGGTAGGTGCCGGCGGGCGGCAGTGGCTTGTCCTTGCAGTTGGCGCTCTCGCGGCCGTTCCAGGTCGCCGTGTACGCCCGCTCGAAGCCGGGCGAGAACGGCTCCACGCTCGTGCCGCGCGGGCCGCCGCAGTCGTCCGAGGACCAGACCTTCTGCGCCCCGCCCTGCTCCACGATGTACAGCTCCTGCTGGTCGGGGCCGACATCCCGCTTGCAGGTACGGCTGGAGATATTCTTGATCTTGAGGGTGATCTTGATTTGCGTGCCACGGGCCAGCCGACGGGCGGCCGGCACCGGCGTGACCCGCAGCTCGTCGTCGGTGCAGAAGCTGCGGTCCGGCGGTGTGGTGGCCGGCGCCGGCGACGACGGACTGGCCGATGCGGACGGGGAGAGGGAGGGGTGAGCGGCCGCTGCCCCGCCGGCGCCCGGTGGCGCCCCGGTCGTGGGGGGGGGGGGGGGGGGGGGGGGGGGGGCGGGCGCCCGGGCGGGGCGGGGGGGGGGGCGGGGCGGGGGGGGGGGTTTA
>JADGHA010000361.1 GCA_019689695.1 Micromonosporaceae bacterium
GGGGGTTTTGTTTTTTATCACACCCCCCCCCGGGCCCCCGGGGGGGCCGGCCGCAGGGCGAGCGACAGCACGTCCGCCACGTCCGCCAGCGGGTGGATGGTCAGCTGCTTGCGGATCTCCTCCGGCAGGTCGTCCAGGTCCGGCTCGTTGCGCGCCGGGATGATCACCTCGGTCAGCCCGGCCCGGTGCGCGGCGAGCAGCTTCTGCTTCACCCCGCCGATCGGCAGCACCCGCCCGGCCAGGGTCACCTCGCCGGTCATGCCGACCTCCGGGCGTACCGGACGGCCCGAGGCCAGTGAGGCGAGCGCCGTGACCATCGTGATGCCCGCGCTCGGGCCGTCCTTCGGGACCGCGCCCGCCGGCACGTGCACGTGGATGCGGCGTCCGGCCAGCTCACCGGGGTCGATGCCCAGCTCGGGGCCGTGTGCCCGCAGGTAGGAGAGCGCGATCTGGGCCGACTCCTTCATCACGTCGCCCAGCTGCCCGGTCAACGTCAGGCCCGGCTCACCCGGCATCGAGGTGGCCTCGACGAACAGCACCTCACCGCCGGCGCCGGTCACCGCCAGCCCGGTCGCCACCCCGGGCGTGACGGTACGTTCGGCCGACTCGGGCGTGAACCGCGGCCGTCCCAGGTAGCTGCTCAGGTCGCCGACGCCCACGGCGAGCGGGCCGTCGGCGGTGGACAGCTTAACCGCCGCCTTGCGCAGGATCCGGGCGAGCGCCCGCTCGAGCTGGCGCACACCCGCCTCCCGGGTGTACTCGGCGGCGATCCGGGCCAGCGCCTCGTCGGTGATGGTCACCTCATCGGGCTCGATGCCGGCGCGGGACAGCTGGCGCGGCCACAGGTGGTCCCGGGCGATGGCGACCTTCTCCAGCTCGGTGTAGCCGTCCAGGGTGACCACCTCCATCCGGTCCAGCAGCGGGTCGGGGATGGTGTCCGCGACGTTCGCGGTGGCCAGGAACAGCACGTCGGACAGGTCCAGGTCGACCTCGAGGTAGTGGTCGGTGAAGGTGTGGTTCTGCGCCGGGTCGAGCACCTCCAGCAGGGCCGCCGCCGGGTCGCCGGAGAAGCCGACGGACAGCTTGTCCACCTCGTCCAGCAGCACCACCGGGTTCATCGAACCCGCCTCGCGGATGGCCCGCACGATCCGGCCGGGCAGCGCGCCCACGTAGGTGCGCCGGTGCCCGCGGATCTCCGCCTCGTCCCGGACGCCGCCCAGCGACACCCGGGCGAACTTGCGGCCCAGGGCCCGGGCGACCGACTCGCCGAGGCTGGTCTTGCCCACGCCGGGCGGGCCGACCAGGGCGAGCACCGCACCGGAGCCGCGGCCGCCGACGACGTGCAGGCCGCGCGCCGCGCGCCGGTTGCGCACCGCGAGGTACTCCAGGATGCGGTCCTTCACGTCGGTCAGCCCGGCGTGGTCGGCGTCCAGCACGGCGCGCGCCGCGGCCAGGTCGGTGTTGTCCTCGGTACGCGTGTTCCACGGCAGCTCCAGGACGGTGTCCAGCCAGGTGCGGATCCAGCCCGCCTCGGGCGCCTGGTCGCTGGCCCGCTCCAGCTTGCCGACCTCGCGCAGGGCGGCCTCGCGCACCTTCTCCGGCAGGTCCGCCGCCTCGACCCGGGACCGGTAGTCGGTAGCCGAGTCCGGCTCGTCCTCGCCCAGCTCCTTGCGGATGGCCGCGAGCTGCTGGCGCAGCAGGAACTCCCGCTGGCTCTTCTCCATGCCCTCCCGCACGTCGGTGCTGATCCGCTCGGCCACCTCCAGCTCGGCGATGTGGTCGCGGACCCAGCCGACCAGCAGCTCCAGGCGGGCGGTCACGTCCGGGGCGGCGAGCAGTTCGGCCTTCTGCGCCAGGGTGAGCCACGGGGCGTACCCGGCGGAGTCGGCCAGCTCGCTCACGTCGGTCATCCGCTCCATCGCGTCGATGACCTGCCAGGCGCCGCGGCGCTGGAGCACCGAGGTGGCCAGGGCCTTGTACTCCCGGGCCAGCTCGCGGGCGCGCCCGGTGGGCGCCGGCTCGTCGAACGGGGTGGCTTCGACCCAGAGCGCCGCGCCGGGGCCGGAGACGCCGGCGCCGATGCGGGCCCGGGACAGGCCCCGGATGACCGCCGCCGGCTCGCCGGTGGGCAGCCGGCCGACCTGCTCGATCACGGCGATCGTGCCGACCGGACCGTAGTCGCCGTCCAACCGGGGCACCGCCAGCAGGGTCTTGTCGCTTGACGAGCGGGCGGCGTCGACCGCCGCCTGGGTGGCGGACTCCAGCTGGACCGGGATCACCATGCCGGGGAGCAGGACCGCCTCGGTCAGGGGCAGCACGGGGAGGGTCGCCATCGCACACCTCACAGGTAATCAAGTAAGCATGAGCCTGTACGACTCAAGTCCGCCCGCCCGGCCGATGTTCCGCCCTGCCGATGTGACCGCCGCCACCGCGCTCGTCCACCCATCCGCGCGCCCGCCCCGTTGATCATGACGTTGGCGGCGTACCGGGGAAAGTACCGCCACTTGTCCCATGATCAACGGGGCGGGGAGCGGTCGGGACGGCCGGTCAGGCCGTGCAGGAGATGGGGGCGATGGGCTGGTTCGGGCCAGAGATGATCATGCCGAAGGATGTGGAGGCACCGCCGGCCAGGGTTCCGTTGTAGCTGACGTTCCGCGCCGTCACCTGCTGCCCGGACTGGGTGACCTGCGCGTTCCAGGCGTTCGACACCTGCTGCGTACCGGGGAAGGTGAAGCTGACCGACCAGCCGTTGATGGTCGACGTGCCGTTGTTGCGCACCGTCACGTCGGCCTGGTAGCCGCCGGGCCAGCTGTTGGTGACCGTGATGGTCGCGGAGCAGGCGCCGGCCGGAGGCGGCGTGCCGGTCGCGGACGTCGTGGGGGACGCCGACGCGGACGGGGACGTTGACGTGGACGGCGACGCGGACGCGGACGGCGAGGTCGACGGGCCGTCGGAGGTGGTGTAGCTGACCTGGGTGTATGCCGGGCTGCACTGCGGGGAGCAGGACGCCGGCAGGGAGAAGCTGTACACGCGGCCGTTGTTGAGCAGCGCGTCCGAGGCGTCCCGCACCCGGATCTGGAACTGCGTGCCGCCGGTGGTGGTCCCGCCGATGATGTACGACTGGCCCATGTCGCTGTTCATCTGAGCCTGCTGCCAGGCCCCGTTGGCGAAGTACTCCACGCCGTGGATGCCGTTGGGCAGGTGGGACACCGAGATCGCCGGCCACCACTGCTGCGCGCCCTGCAGGAAGCCGATCTTGATGTCGCCGGTGTAGTCCGGCGCCGGGATGAACGACCACTGGATGTGCCGGTTGTTGAAGTGGTCGGGCAGCAGGTTGACGGTCTGGCCGTTCAGCACGAACCGGCCCAGCGACGCCTTGGCCAGGTCCAGGTGGTAGGGGTCGTCGCGGCACCAGGCGTTGGAGTCGCCACAGCTGTCGGCGACCAGCATGTCGAGCGTGGCGCCGTTGAACTCGTCGGGGACGAATGACCCGTTGCGGCAGAACGGCTGCCCGGGCGCGCCGTCGTTCACGCCGGTGCAGAAGTCGCCGATGGTCACCCGCACCCAGCGCCCGCAGTTGCGGCCGTTGTCCCAGATACCGACCTTGCTGGGGTCGGTCACCGGGCGCGGGTAGAAGTTGTAGTCGCCCGGCGTGTCGTAGACGTTCAACGCGACGAAGTCCTGTGACTCCAGTTCGGACTGTGGCAGCCCGCAGCCGCCGTACGGCGAGCCGAGCCCGTCGAAGTAGGTGGCGTTGCCGGTCACCGGGGTGGTCGGCTCGGGGACGGTGGCGTGGGCGGGCAGCGCGGTCAGGCTCAGCAAGACCAGGGCGAAGGCGCACAGCGTGCTCAGCACGCGTCGATTCATGACAAGTTCCTTCCAGGGGAGGGCGCAACAACATGCCGCAGCAAGGGCACCGGCTCCCGCCGATATCCTCACCCCTGGTTGGACGTGTGTCAATTTGTCGCCGCCGCCAGGCGGCCGGCCCGGTCAGGGCAGGCTGAGCTCCCAGGTGCGCAGCCGGCCGTCCGGCCCCCAGGCCAGCCGCATCTGACCGGTGGCCTTCGCCGGATCGGAACGCCAGGTGTACGCCACCAGGGCGGTGGCCGGATCGGTCTGGCGCACGTCGACCACCTCGATGGTGTCGTCCGGCGGCGACTGGCGGTACGCCTCCGCGATCGCGGCCCTGCCCGCGAACGGACCGAAGTCCGTGCCGGTGAAGGCCATCGTGGCATCCTCGGCGATCGACTCGACCAGTGGCGAGAAGTCGCCGGCGGCGACGCAGGCGTTGAACCGCCGCACGTGGTCTGCGGCGAGTTGCTGCGCGTCCATGGCTGCTCCCGCACGGCTGCGGATGCTTGCCCGCGCCGCGAGCGTACTGCCACTAAGCGTCGATCTATTGGGTGGAGCCGGCCGGTTGGCGAGGTGTATGTGGTCCACGCCCGGGGAGGCGGCGTGCTGACCGGCCGGCCCACCCGCGGTCCACACTCGGGCCTGGTGGAGGTGGACCAGGACGCCCATAACCCGTCCCGCCCCGGCTAAACATATCCATTCGGTCCATCTG
>JADGHA010000362.1 GCA_019689695.1 Micromonosporaceae bacterium
CCCCCTCACCACCCGCACTTCCGAGGAAAGTGCAGGCGATGGAGATCAACCTACCCGTGCTTTCCCCGAAAATGCGGGGCTCATCGACCTGGCGGACGTGACCGGCCGGCGACACATCGACACCGGGTACGGCCGGGTCACCGTCCCGGCCGAGCAGTCCGCGGCCGCGCTGGAGGTCGCCGGCCGGTTCGCCGTGGACCCACGCTGGCTGGTCTGGCTGCCGCCGACCATGCCGCCGCCGTCGGCCGCTACAGTGGACGGTTTCCTGGAGCACCCGGCGGACGCCTTCGCCGACTACCGGGCGGCGGGCGTCACGCGGCTGGTCTGCGAAGAGAAGCACATGGGCTCGCGCGCCGTGGTGCTGGTGTGCCGGGACGCGGACGTCGCGGCGAAGCGGTTCGGCGTGCAGGACGGCAGCACCGGCGCCATCTACACCCGCACTGGGCGGCCGTTCTTCGATCCGGAGACCACCGAGGCGCTGCTGGCCCGGGTACGCGCTGCCGGCTCACCGCCCGAGCTGCTCGGCTCGGACTGGATACTGCTGGACTGCGAGCTGCTGCCCTGGTCGGCCAAGGCGCTCGGGCTGATCCAGGAGCAGTACGCCAGCGTCGGCGCCGCGGCGGGAGCCGCGCTGCCCGCCGCGCTCGATGTGCTGGCCGCGACCGCCGCCCGCGGCGTCGACGGGGACCTGTCCGCCCTGCGGGCCCGGCTCGCCAGGCGCGCCGAGAACGCCGGGCGGTTCGTCTCCGCGTACCGCCGGTACGTCGCGCCGACGGACGGCCTGGCCGGCGTCACGCTCGCGCCGTTCGCGGTGCTCGCCGGGGAAGGTGCCTCGTACGCCGGGCGCGACCACGGATGGCACCTCGAGCTCGCCGACCGGCTGGTGGCCGCCGATCCCGCGCTGTTCACCAGGACCGACCGCCGGGTGGTCGACCTCGCTGACGAGGCCACGGTGGCCGAGGCGGCCCGCTGGTGGACCGAGCTGACCGCGGCCGGTGGCGAGGGCATGGTGGTCAAGCCGGCAGACGGCCTCGCCCTGACCGGCAAGGGCCGGTTGGTCCAGCCGGGCATCAAGTGCCGCGGCCGGGAGTACCTGCGGATCATCTACGGCCCGGACTACCTCGACCAGCTGGACGACCTGCGGCGCCGATCGGTCAGCCGCAAGCGCGCGCTGGCCATCCAGGAGCACCAGCTGGGGCTGGCCGCGCTGGACCAGCTGGCCGCCGGCGCGCCGACCCAGCGGATCCACCCGCTGGTGCTCGCCATCCTGGCCAAGGAGTCCCAGCCGGTCGACCCGCGCCTCTGAGCCAGCGGCACGGCCGTGGGGGCTCGGGGACGTCCTCCCCGCGCACCTCGGCGGCCCGGCCGGGTCATGCCACCTGGTTCGAGCGACAGTCCCGCGCGCGAGTGACATCGCCAGCCTGGCGACGTACAGGTGTCGCGCTCGCGCGCGGCCAGGGAGGAAGGCCAAGGTCCGGTAGGCTGAGCCGTCGTGGACACTGCCGAAAAGACCCGTGCCCTCACCGACCCGCTCACCCTGAACCCGCTCGACGCCAAGGAACTGCTGTCGACGTTCGGGCTGGTCGGCGCCTGGGTCATCCTCTTCGCGGAGACCGGCCTGCTGGTCGGCTTCTTCTTCCCGGGCGACTCGCTGCTCTTCCTGGCGGGCGTCGCCGCGTCCGGGGTGGCTGAGGAGATCTTCGGGGACGGCACCCGGCTGTCCATCGCGGGCCTGCTCATCGGTGCGCCCGCCTGCGCCATCGCCGGCGCTCAGCTCGGACACCACCTGGGCGCCCGGTATGGCCGGCGGATGTTCGACCGTCCGGAATCGCGCCTGTTCAAGCGGGAGTACGTCGACAAGGCGGAGTACTACTTCAACAAGTTCGGCCCGGCCAAGGCGGTGGTCCTGGCCAGGTTCATCCCGATCGTCCGGACCTTCCTCAACCCGGTCGCCGGCATGCTGGAGATGCCCGCCAAGCGGTTCCTGCTGTGGAACGTGGTGGGCGGGATCATCTGGACCGACGGCGTCATCCTCGCCGGCTACTACCTGGCCCGGCAGATCATCGACATCATCCCGCCGGAGAAGATCGACACGTACCTCGTGCCGGCGGTCCTGGTGATCGTCCTGATCTCCGTGCTACCGATCCTCTTCGAGGTCTGGCGGGAACGGCGGGCCCGGCGGCGGGCCCGGGCGTCCGGCCTGCACGGCTCGCCGGCGCACGTCGGCGCGCACCGGGCACCCGACGACGCCGAGTGACCCCGTGCGCGTCGGGTCCCGTCGACACCCTCCTGCCGGGCCGGCTGCTCAGCGCAAGGGGCATCCCGCTGGCCGGGTCCGACCCGGCGGATGGGCCGGACCCGGTCGTATGGACATCCTCAGTCGCTCGCCGCGGCGCGGGACTGGAACCCTCAGCGGCTCCGCTTCGTCGCGCGCTTGCGCGGCGGGGTGAGGAGGTCGGCGATAGTAGCGATAGCGGACGGCACCAGCCGGTAGTAGGCCCACACGCCCCGCTTCTCCCGCTCGAGGAGACCCGCCTCGGTGAGGATGCGTAGGTGGTGGCTAACGGTCGGCTGGGAGAGGCCGAGCGGTGCGGTGAGGTCGCAGACGCAGGCCTCGCCCTCCGGCGCCGACTGAATCAGGCTCAGCAGCCTCAGCCGGGCAGGATCGGCGAGCGCCTTGAGGACTCCCGCGAGTCGCTCGGCGTCAGCACGGTCAATCGGCTCGCCGGCAAGCGGCGAGATCTGTGGCATGGTCATTTCGGCCAACGCAGTTCCCACGTACTCCATCCTTCCACCTGCGTCATCGATCCGCCTGCATATCGGCAGGTACGAATCGGTAATTTTTCACGCCTGAAGGCCGAGGTCGGCCAGCGTGAAGACGGCTCGGTACGGCAGCCCCCTGGCTCGCACCGCGTCGCCTGCTCCTCGATCGACAATAACCGCAATACCTACAACTTCGGCGCCGACCTCCTGAAGAGCATCCACCGCAGTCAACACACTACTGCCGGTGGTCGATGTGTCTTCCACCGCCAGCACCCGCCGGCCGGCCACGTCCGGCCCTTCGATGCGGCGTTGCAACCCGTGGGCCTTGCCTGCCTTACGCACCACGAAGGCGTCCAGCCGCCGCCGGTCCCAACCGGCTCGCCGGTCAGGCCCGGTGTACGCCGCCGCGTGCAGCATCGCGGTCGCCACGGGATCGGCGCCCAGGGTGAGACCGCCGACCGCGTCGAAGTCCCAGTCCGCCGTCAGGTCGAGCAGCACCCGGCCAACCACCGGTGCCGCCGCGTGATGCAGCGTCAACCGACGTAGGTCGATGTACCAATCGGCCTGCTGACCCGACGACAACACCACCGGGCCGCGCACCACGGCCAGGTCAGTGATGAATTTGCGCAGGTCGTCGCGGTCGGACATGGTTTAGAGGGTACTTCCCGTCTGGCTAGGTGCAACGACGGCCCGTCTCGTTGAGAGGGACGCGTCACTACTCATCCTGGCCTATACGGCCGGCGGCGCCAGCCGATAGACGATCAGAGCCACCCCTTCGAGGGACAAGCGGGTACTCGACTCGACCGATATCTGCCCGCCGGGCTCCGACACCGACCACACATCCTGCGGCTTCGATCCTCCGTCGGGGCCTTGACGAGGCCGTCGCCTGGCGTCGGCTATCCGCGGCCGCGGGTGTCCCGGGCGACCGCCTGCAGAAGCCGGCGGGGAGCGTGCCGGAGGGCGGTCACGAGCAGCTTGTACCTCCAGTCCGGGACACTGACGAGCTTCCCTTTTCGCAGGTCACGAAGGCCTTCCCGGGCCACCGCATCGGCATCGAGCCACATCCACCCAGGGGTTGCGGACATGTTGATGCCGGCCCGCTGGTGGAACTCGGTGCGGGTGTACCCGGGGCAGAGGGCGAGCACCCGGACGCCGTACTGGCGGACCGACAGGGCCACCGACTCGCTGAAGTTGGTCACCCAGGCCTTGCTCGCCGGGTAGGTCGATCCAGGCATCACCGCCCCGAAGCCGGCGACCGACGAGACGTTGATCACATCGCCCCGCCGACGCTCCACCATGCCGGGAAGGGCGGCCAGCGTCAGGCGCATCACCGCGTGCACGTTCAGGCGGAGCAGCTGCTCCTCAAGGTCGGCGCTGGACTTCAGGAACGACCGGTTGAGGCTGGTGCCCGCGTTGTTGACCAGCAGGTCAGTGGGCACCGCGCGCAGTCGCGCCTCGACCGCGGCGCATCCTGACTCCGTAGCCAGATCGGCCGGCAGGGGCATCACCTCGACGCCGTGCTGCCCACCCAGCTCAGCGGCGAACCGGTCGAGGCGCTCCGCGTCCCGTGCCACCAGCACCAGGTCGTAGCCCTCGGACGCGAGCAGCCGGGCGAACGCCGCGCCGATGCCGCTGCTGGCCCCGGTGACCAGCGCCGCCGGGCGGCCGTCGTGACGGGCTTGCGGGGAAGGCACCGGTCACCGCCGTTCAGGCCGGCGGGCCGCCGGGCGAGGGCGGCCCCGCGGGACCGGGCGGAGGCGGCGGCGGGCTGGGG
>JADGHA010000363.1 GCA_019689695.1 Micromonosporaceae bacterium
CGCGGTCGGGCTTGGCCGGCACCCGCCTGACGGGCGCCGGCCAAGCCATCACCGCGGAGGGCTCCCCCAACAGCGCCCGCAGCCTCGGCAATGCGGCGATCCCAGCCATCGGCTGGCCTGCGCATCAGCGCGCTCGCCCGCGCGGCTGTACGGCCCCGGGTCCGGGCGGCGCCACCGGCTCACATCACGGGCAGGGGCGCCTCCCTCAGCCTCGGCAGCGCGTCCTTCGCCACGGCTCGGCTGGTGTTACGGGTGGCCCGGTCCTCCGCCTGGGCCCGGTCGGGCTCGCGCAGGTTGCCGACGACGACGTCGGACACTCCGAGGTCGCCGTTGTAGGCGTGGCACTCCCACCACTTCTCGACCGGGTAGCCCGGCTCCTTGGCTCTCCACTTGCGGCAGTCGGTCGGGGTCAGCTTGGCCACCACCGCCTCGTAGGCCCGGATCTCATCCTGCAGGATCAGGTCGAGGCCGTTGACCAGGCCCGCCTTGGCCCGGGCCGCGAACACGACCGCGAAGATCGGACCGACCAAAGACCCGACGTTGTCCACCGCGGCCGGAGTCACCAGCGCACCAAGGTACGACGTGGCCAGCTCGGCGCAGCTGGTCGCCTCCTGCGCCCACAGGATCAGCACCGGCGGCGGAAACGCCTCCATGTTGGCGGCCTCGATGGTCGCGGACCTGACACAGGCCTGCACGTCCGCGGCGGCGACCGCGTCGGTGTGCGCGATGATCTCGTTCTTCGCCTGCTCCACCGCCGCGACGATCTGGCGCACCGCCTCATCCAGCGCGCTACCGCCACCGCCGCCACCACCACTGGACAGGGCACCAACCACCGCGACGACCAGGCTGACCCAGTCGAACCCGAACACGGCCGCCTGGACCGACTGGGCCTCGGCCTCGGTCCTCGGCCGCGCCGCCTGCGCCGGCCCGGCCAGACCGGCCACACCGACGGTCACCGCGAGGCACGCGGCGACCAAGCCGCCCAGATGTCTTCTGCTCAACTCGGCTCTCCAATCACCTTCGTAACGGGCCGGACAGCCCGGTCACCGTTGTGGTCAACGCGCCCGGCGACAGCACACACCGCCCCGCTCACCGCGACCCTCCTACGGAGTTCGCAGCGTGGGCAGGATCCGCACCGCCACCAGCCAGCTCGAGTGGATAGCGGCGTCGACCTTGAGCTGGTCGACGTTGACCGCCGGCCCCTGTCGCACGCCGCCCAGGTAGAGCTCGGTCGCGCTGGCCCGGCCGCCATCCGCCGCGACACAGTCGTAACGCCGTTCCACCGCCCACGGCGACGGGGGAGCCAGCGGGGTGTCCGAGATGGAGCACGTCGGCTCCAGCTTCTGGACCATCAGCTCGTTGGCCAGGCGGTACTCGTTCCTCAGGTTGGCCTTGGCCGCCTCGGTCCACCCGGCATCCTCGGCGGCGGCCAACGCGATCGGGTACACGACCTCCAAGGCGTGGCCGATCTCGTCCCCGGCCTCCCGGCCGACCTTGCGGAGATCCTCGTAGTCCAGCGCGGCGGCCCTGGAGGCATTCGAGGCGAGGGTGTATATCGCAAAGCTTTGCCGAATCACTGGATAGTTGAGAAACTCCCGGCCGTAAGCCCTTGCGTCGGCCGTCGCCCTGGCCGCCTCCAGCGCGTCCAGGTGGCTGATGATCTGGTTCTCGGCGTCATTGACCGCGCTGATGGCCTGCTGGATGAGCGACTCGATCTCGCTTGCCGTCGGACCACCACGGACGATCCGCCAGATGTTGAAGAACAGGGTGACGGTCGGCCCGGCAGGCGGCAGGGTGACATCGCCCGGGATGTCCGCACGGGCCGGCTGGGCGGTGCCCGTCGTGGCGACCGCCGCCGCCAGGCCAGCGGCGAGGACGCCGCGTAACAGTCTTCTTCTCATCAAGCCCCTCTCCTTGAAAGGTTCCCGGCGCAGTGATGCTCGGAACCCGGGCCGGGGAAGGGCAACACCTCCCCGGCACGACTGCGTGATTGCGCAGCGGATCTGCGCAGGATGCGGCACAACCAGTAGGCTGAGTCAGGCATTGAAGTTCCTCTTCCGAATTCCTCTTCCACAGGGAGTCGCGGTGCGTCAAGCGCAGGATGCGGTGGTGGGAGCGCCGGTGCCGTCGCTGGTGCCCCGGGGCTGTACCCCGGACGCCGACCTGGTCTACCGCACGCTGATCACCTTCGGCCCGGCAACCGGTGGCGAGCTCGGGCGTGAGCTGGGCCTGCCTGCGCGCCGGATCACCGCCGCACTCGACGAGCTCGCTTCGTTCGGCGCGGTCAGCCGCCGGCCCGCACGGTCGCGCATGGTCGTCGCCTGGATGGCCGCACCCGTGGCAGACGTGCTCGCCGCGCTGCGCGGCCGCCGGCTGGCGGTGACCCCGCGCACCGCCATGGACCTGCTGGTACGCGGTGCCGGTGCCCGTCACCTACCGAGCCGGGCACTGACCCGGGCCCGGCTGGCCGAGCTCAACGCGGCAGCCAGGCATGAACATATGGCGATGCATCCGGAACCGGCGTTCGACGCCGAGGCGTTGCGCTCGGCGAAGCGGATGGACCGGATGTTGTTGCGCCGCGGCGTCCGCATGCGCGCGCTCGGCGTCGGCCCCGCCGGCACCGACCAGCAGACTTCGTACGGCCGGAGGCCCACCGAGCCCATGCTGGAGTACCGCAGCGGTTCGTCGATGCCGATGAAGTTGATCATCGTCGACCGGCGAGTCGCCCTGTTCCCTGTCGAACCCGACGACCTGGAGCGCGGCTATCTCGAAGTGTCCCAGCCGCCGGTCGTCGCCACCCTGGTCAACCTCTTCGAACAACACTGGGCGGCGGCGCGGGACCCGCGGGAGTGGATGGTGCCGCAGACCGCCCTCTCGCCACGCGAGCGCGCCCTGATCACGCTCCTCGCCCAGGGCCACACCGACGCCAGCGCCGCCCGGCGCATGCACATCGGCACCCGTTCGGTCACCACCATCCTGCGCGGCCTCATGGACCGGTTCGGGGTCGAGAACCGTTTCCAGCTCGGACTGGTGCTCGGCGCCCTCCGCGCCGCCCAGATCCCCGACGAGGAGTGACCATGACCCGCACCCGAACCGCCCTCGTCGTCCTGGTCGGCCTTCTTGCTCTGGCCCCGCCGGCACCCGCATCCGCCGTACCGAACTGGGTTGAAGCACCGTGTGCCACCGGAGGGATCACCCGGTACGCCGGCGGTGTCGATGGGGTGGTGTCGTTCGCCGGCTGGATCCGGCCCTGCGGCGAGACCTCCTCGGATGCGGGCTTCGGCATCATGCTCTACCGCAACGGCGTCGCGATGCTCCTCCGCCGCACGCCGTCGGAGGAGGCCGTGCGGCCGTACGAGCCACCCCCCGCGCCGACAGCCTTCACGGTTGACTACGACCTGGACACACCTGGCCGCCGTCTCCTCGACCAGAGGTACGGCGCGTTGCGGGCAATCTGCGTCGCGCGCGGCCACCGGGCGCCAGTTGCCTGCGTCGGCGTCGACCGGCCTGCTGGCGGCGGCACGCCGCTGGTGACCCCGATCCCCACGGACGACCCGCGAGTGATGTCAGCGGGGGTGATCGAACGGCTGATCGAGCCGAAGATGGACCCGGCCTGCGGCAACTGTGTCTAGACCAAGCCCGGCCAGCGCCCGCGGATTGGCTGTCGACCGGGCCGGGCCCGCGTGGCAGCATGATCTTCATGATCACGTACGGAGCGCTCCTCGGCGTCGCGGCGGTCGCGCTCGGGATGGTGCTCACCCCCGGGCCGAACATGATGTACCTGGTGTCGCGCAGCATCAGCCAGGGGCGCCGGGCCGGCCTGGTCTCCCTCGCCGGGGTTGCGGTCGGCTTCACCGCGTACCTCGCCGCCGCGAGCCTCGGCCTCGCCGCCGTCTTCACCGCGGTTCCGGTGCTGTACGCGGCGGTGAAGCTGGCCGGCGCCGGCTACCTGGCCTGGCTCGCGTGGAAGGTGCTACGCCCGGGCGGGAGACCGGTCTTCGCCCCGGTCGAGCTGCCCCGCGACTCCGATCGCCGGCTGTTCACCATGGGCCTGGTCACCAACCTGCTCAACCCCAAGGCCGCCATCATGTACGCCTCGCTCATCCCGCAGTTCCTCGACGTGCACGCCGGGCACCTCGTCGTGCAGGCCTTCCTGCTCGGCGGCACCCAGATCGCGGTCAGCATGGCGGTGAACACGGCCATCGTCCTCGCCGCCGGCACCATCGCGGCGTTCCTCGCCCGGCGCCCCACCTGGCTGCGGATCCAGCGGTACGTCACCGGCACCGCGCTCGGCGCGATCGCGGTCAAGCTCGCCACCGACCGGTCCCGCCCGGTCGCCGCCTGAGCACCGGCCACGCCGAGGCGCCATCCAACCGGGCGGTCCGTAGCGTCCCTAAAGCATGGGCCGAATCTGCGCGAAGCACGCGGCGAGGTATGCCAGCCAGCGCGGCTCGGGCCGCTGCCTCGCCCATGTGCCCGGAATGGACCTGTTCGACGCGCGCTGCATGCTCGACGGCAAGGGCTACACC
>JADGHA010000364.1 GCA_019689695.1 Micromonosporaceae bacterium
CTCAAGACCGACGTCGCCGGGCTCAAGACCGACGTCGCCGGGCTCAAGACCGACGTCGCCGGGCTCAAGACCGACGTCGCCGGGCTCAAGACCGACATGGCCGCGACCAAAGAGCAGCTGAACCGGCTGGAGCGGGCCACCGAGAGCCGCTTCAACCGGATCGATGCCCAGCTCGAACGGCTGGTCACGCTCATCCAGCGCGACGAGGTGAAGAACTAGCGGGCCCACGGCGCCGGCAGGCCGCTGGGCCACCTCGACCCGACGGTGGCCCAGCCGGCTCAGCCGCCGGAGTCGTCCAGCTCCGCCCCGGTGGGGACGGTGTCGTCGTCGCGGTTGTCGAGCCAGCCGTCGGGCAGGGCCACCCGGCCCGGGGAGTTGGTGCGGCCGCGCGGCCGCCCGAGCACCTCCACCGGGAACGGTGCGTCGTGGTCCAGCTTGCCGAGCAGGTCGTCCAGCTCGGCCAGGCTGCTCACCATGGCGAGCGCCCGGCGCAGCTGGGTGCCGACCGGGAAACCCTTCAGGTACCAGGCGACGTGCTTGCGGAAGTCGGTGCACCCGTCGCGCTCCGCGCCCAGCCACTCGGTGAGCAGCTCCGCGTGGCGCCGCATCGTCGCGGCCACCTCGCCCAGGCGCGGCAGCCGTTGCGCCGGGCGCCACCGCGGGTCCACGGCCGCCGCGGCGAAGCCGTCGGCCGCCTGCTGGAAGGCGGCGGCCAGGTCGGCGAACAGCCACGGTCGGCCCAGGCAGCCGCGCCCGACGACCACGCCGTCCGCGCCGGTGTGCACCAGCATCCGCAGCGCGTCGGTCGCCTCCCAGATGTCCCCGTTGCCGAGCACCGGGATCTCCAGCGCGTCCTTCAGTGTCGCGATCGCGTCCCAGTCCGCCGTGCCGGAGTAGCGCTGTGCGGCCGTACGCGCGTGCAGGGCGACCCACGCCGCGCCCGCGTCCTGCGCGATCAGCCCGGCCTCGACGTACGTCAGATGGTCGTCGTCGATGCCCATGCGCATCTTGACGGTGACCGGCAGGCCGCCGGCGGCCTGCACCGCGGCCCGCACGATCCGGGCGAACAGCCGGCGCCGCCAGGGCAGTGCGGCCCCGCCGCCCTTGCGGGTGACCTTTGGCACCGGGCACCCGAAGTTGAGGTCGATGTGGTCGGCCAGCCCCTCCTCGGCGACCATCCGCACCGCCGCCGCGGTCACCTCGGGGTCCACGCCGTAGAGCTGGACGCTGCGCGGGAACTCGTCCGCGTCGAAGGTGACCATGCGCAGGGTCTTCGGGTTGCGCTCGACCAGCGCCCGGGTGGTCACCATCTCGCAGACGTACAGGCCACCCCCGTACTCCCGGCAGAGCCGGCGGAACGCGATGTTGGTGATCCCCGCCATCGGCGCGAGCACCACCGGCGGCCACACCTGGTGGTCGCCGAGCGGGAGCGGGCGCACTCTCATGCCACCAAGGATTCCACGGTGCCCATCCGGCCCGGCATCTGGCAGAGTCGACAGGGTGGCAGACGAATCCTTGATTGACCCCGCATGCGCGGTAGCGCACGGCGCGGCGCCCGCCGATACCGGGCCACGCAGCCTGGTCGCCGTTTTCGACTCCCCGGTCGCCGCGTACCTGCTCCGCTTCGCCGTCGACCTGGGCTTCCGCACGGTCCTGCTGGAGCCCGACCCGGCCCGGCTCGACGGCCGGCTGCAGGCGTCCGCCGGCCGCCTGGCGAGCACCGTCGATCCCTCCTTTGTGGATATGGGAACGGACGTGGTGGTGACCGACCACGACCGCCCGGAGCTGGGCACGGTCCTGCGCGACCTGCTCGCGCTGCCGGAGGTCCGCTGGGTCGGCGTGATGGGCAGCGTCCGCCACGCGCCGCCGCACGTGGAGGCGCTGCGCGGGCTCGGCGTCGACGAGGCGGACATCAAGCGGGTGCACCGCCCCATCGGGCTGAACATCGGCTCCAAGACCCCCGCCGAGATCGCGCTCGCCACGCTCGCCGGACTCATCGCGGACCGCAACCACCGTCCGGGAGGTTTCGCCTGGTGACGGCTGCGGCGCACAAGCCGGACAAGCGGCTCGCCGACCCCAAGGAGCTGCTGCTGGCCTACCTCGACTACTTCCGGTCGGTGATCGCCAACAAGCTCGCCGGCCTGTCCGAGCAGGAGCTGCGCACCAGCCGCCTACCCTCCGGCTGGACACCCCTGGAGCTGCTCAAACACCTGGTCTACATGGAGCGGCGCTGGCTGCGGTGGGGATTCCGCGCCGAGCAGGTGCCCGAGCCGTGGGGGGATCAGCAGGATGGTCGCTGGCGGGTCGGCCCGGATGAGACGCTCGCCGATCTGGTCGCCGCGTTGCACGACGGCGGCCGGCGTACCCGTGAGATCGTGGCGAACGCCGAGCTGAGCGACCCCGCCGCGGTCGGCGGGCGCTTCGCGCAAGGCGAACCCCCGCCGTCCCTGGCCTGGATCCTCGTCCACGTCCTGGAGGAGTACGCCCGGCACGCCGGTCACCTGGACATCGTCCGGGAGCTGGCCGACGGCGTCACCGGCGAGTGAGCCGCCGGCCGGCGGGCGTCAGCAGGGCGGCAGCCGGTCCAGCAGGTACCGCTCCACCGCGTCGATGGAGATCCGCTCCTGGGCCATGCTGTCCCGGTCCCGGACCGTCACCGCGTTGTCGTTCAGCGTGTCGAAGTCGACCGTGACGCAGTACGGCGTTCCGATCTCATCCTGGCGCCGGTAGCGGCGGCCGATCGCCTG
Source organism: Micromonosporaceae bacterium (assembly GCA_019689695.1). Classification (GTDB taxonomy): domain Bacteria; phylum Actinomycetota; class Actinomycetes; order Mycobacteriales; family Micromonosporaceae; genus JADGHA01. The sequence continues at coordinate 2,748 of JADGHA010000364.1, forward strand.
CGAGTCGTCGAACTCCACCGTCCACCGGTCGCGCAGCGCCTTGGCCAGGTCCCGGGCCTTGGGCGACAGGTCCGCGTTGCGGGACAGCGGAAGCACCGCGACCTTGACCGGGGCCAGCCGCGGGTCGAAGCGCAGCACGGTCCGCCGATCCACGCCGCCCTTGGTGTTCGGCGCCTCGTCCTCGTCGTACGCGTCGAGCAGGAAGGCGAGCACCGCGCGGGTCAGGCCGGCCGCCGGCTCGATCACGTACGGCACCCAGCGCTCGCCCTTCTCCTGGTCGAAGTAGGACAGGTCGATGCCGGAGTGCTTGGCGTGCGTGGACAGGTCGAAGTCGGTGCGGTTGGCGATTCCCTCCAGCTCGGAGAACTCGGTGCCGCCGAACTGGAAGCGGTACTCGATGTCCACCGTCCGCTTGGAGTAGTGCGAGAGCTTCTCCTGCGGGTGCTCGTAGAAGCGCAGGTTGTCACGGGAGATGCCAAGGTCCACGTACCAGTTGAAGCGCTCCCGGATCCAGTACTCGTGCGCCTCCTCGTCCTTGCCCGGCTCGACGAAGTACTCCATCTCCATCTGCTCGAACTCGCGGGTGCGGAAGATGAAGTTGCCCGGGGTGATCTCGTTGCGGAACGACTTGCCCACCTGGGCGATGCCGAACGGCGGCCGCTTGCGGGCGGAGTTCATCACGTTGAGGAAGTTGACGAAGATGCCCTGGGCCGTCTCGGGGCGCAGGTAGTGCAGGCCCTCCTCGCTCTCCACCGGGCCGAGGTAGGTCTTCATCAGCCCGTTGAACATCCGCGGCGGGGTGAACGTGCCCTTGTTGCCGCAGTTGGGGCAGTTGATCTCGGAGAGGTCGGCCGGCGGCCGGCCGTGCCGCTGCTCGAAGGCCTCCTCCAGCTGGTCGGCCCGGAACCGCTTGTGGCAGGAGAGGCATTCGGTCAGCGGGTCCACGAACGCCTCGAGGTGGCCGGAGGCGGCCCACACCTCCTTGGCCAGGATCACGGCGGAGTCCAGGCCGACGATGTCGTCGCGCTGCTGGACCATGGCCCGCCACCACTGGCGGCGGATGTTCTCCTTCAGCTCCACGCCGAGCGGGCCGTAGTCCCAGGCCGACCTGGTCCCGCCGTAGATCTCGCTGGACGGGTACACGAAGCCCCGGCGCTTGGCGAGGCTGACGATGGTGTCGATGCGATCGGCGGGCACGGAAGCTCCTCAATGGTGGCGGCCGCCGGCTGGCTGCCGGCGGACGGTACGGGGTCGGTGTTATGCCAGGGTTGCGGCCAGCGTACGGTCACCGTGCGGCCGGCCGCACAAGATTACCGGGTGGGGCCGCAGAACCTCAGTTCGCCGCCCTCCTGGATGACCCGGTAGGTGACCGACTCGCTGGTCCGGTCGGTGTAGGTCACATTCGCCGGGACCACCACCTCGTCGTCGCGGATCTTCGACTTGAGCAGCTCGTACTCCCGGACCCTGGGGTGCTCGGTGACGTCCGCGGTGAACTCGCTCAGCGACTGCTGTTCCCGCAGCTGGTCACAGAGCTGCCGGTACGCCTGGCCGTACCGGCCGGCGCCGACCGCCTGCAGGTAGTCCTCAACCGCCGCGTGCGCCTGCTCGTTGATCGCGGCGCTCCCCGTGACGAACAGGCCGACCACCGCGGCCAGGCCGCCGGCGCAGCAGAGCACCACCGCCGCCGCGCCCAGGCCGAGGCCGAGCCAGACCCGGGCGGTACGCCCTTCGGAGGGCGGCG
>JADGHA010000365.1 GCA_019689695.1 Micromonosporaceae bacterium
CCCGGTGGTGAACCCGGAGCCGGAGGCCGAGCTGCGCTCCCGGCTGGCCGCGGCGCTCACCGGTGACGGCCCGCCGGACGAGCGCACCGCGGCGCTGGCTGCGCTCATCGTCGCGGTCCGGATGGAGCCGACGCTGCGGCTGCCCCCGGCCGAGCAGGCGGGCGCGCACCAGCGGCTGGTGGAGATCGCCCGGCTGGCCGGCTTCAACGGCGCGGCCAGCCTGGAGGACTCCACCGTGCGCCCCTCGGTCGGCCTGCTCATCTCCGAACTGCACCGGGCCATCGGCACCGCTCTCGGTGGCGTCCGCGGCTGACCCCCTCCCTGCCATCCACGGCTAGGCGAGCCAGTCGGCCGTCTCGGTGCGCAGCGCCCGCAGGCACGCCGCGGCCCGCTCGCGCGCTGCGGCCACGTCACTGTCCGCAACCGGCTCCACGACCTCGAGGTACGCCTTCAGCTTCGGCTCGGTCCCGGACGGCCGGACCACCACCCGGGCGGTACCGGTGCGGACCGTGACCACGTCCGCCTCGGGCAGCCGGTCCTCGATCGCGGTGACCGGCTCGTCCAGCAGGCACGCCGGCGGCTTGGCGCGCACCCGCGCCATCAGCGCCCCGATCTCGGCCGCGGTGTCCATCCGCAGCGAGAGCTGGTCCGTCAGGTGGACGCCGAGCTCCGCCGCCAGCTCGTCCAGCCGGTCGCCGAGCGTGCGCAGCTGCGACTTCAGCCCGGCGGCCAGCTCGGCCACGAGCAGGGCGGCGGTGATGCCGTCCTTGTCCCGGACCCGGTCGGGGTCGACGCAGTAGCCCAGCGCCTCCTCGTACCCGAAGACCAGCGGCGCCGCCCCGGCGTCCGCGCGCACGATCCACTTGAACCCGGTGAGCGTCTCGGCGTACGGCATGCCCCGGGCGGCGCACAGCGCGCGCAGCATCGACGAGGAGACGATCGTGGTGGCGTAGAGCCCACGCACCCGGCGGCGCATGAGATGGTCGGCGAGCAGCACGCCCACCTCGTCCCCGCGCAGAAGCCGCCAACCGGCCGGGCTGCCCGGGTCACCGCGGCGCGGATCGGGGATGGCCACCGCACACCGGTCCGCGTCCGGGTCGTTGGCGATGGCGATGTCCGCGCCCGCGCTGGCCGCGACCGCGATCAGCCGGTCCATCGCGCCCGGCTCCTCCGGGTTCGGGAAGGTGACGGTGGGGAACGCCGGATCGGGCTGCGACTGCTCGGCCACGACCGTCGGGGCGGCGAAGCCGGCACGGGCGAAGGTGGCGGCGAAGGTCACCGCGCCGACGCCGTGCAGTGGGGTGTACGCGACGGCGACGTCACGCGGCCCGTCCGGATCCACCACGGCCGCCGCGGCGTCGATATAGGACAGTTCGAGGTCCTCGCCGAGCACCTCGCCGGGGCCGCCGAGGGGGATCTGGCTGAGCGGACCCACCGCGCGGATCGCCGCCTCGATCTCGGCGTCCACCGGCGAGACGATCTGTGCGCCCGCGCCGCGCGGGCCGCCCAGCTCGGCACCGAGATAGACCTTGTACCCGTTGTCCTGCGGCGGGTTGTGGCTCGCGGTCACCATCACGCCGGCGGCCGCACCCAGCGCACGGACGGCGTAGGCGAGCACCGGCGTGGGCAGCGGGCGGGGCATCACCAGCGCGCGCCGGCCGGCACCCGTGGCCACCCGGGCGGTCTCCTCGGCGAACTCCCGGGAGCGGTGCCGCGCGTCGTACCCGATGACCAGTGGCCCGTGCGCCCCGCGGCCGGCGAGCCAGGCGACCAGCCCGGCCGCGGCCGCCCGGACCACGGCGAGGTTCATCCCGTTCGGCCCGGCCCGCAGCTGGCCGCGCAGCCCGGCGGTGCCGAAGGTGAGCGGCCCGGCGAACCGGTCGGCCAGCTCGGCCGCTGACCCAGGCAACCGGTCGATCAGCTCGCGTATCTCGTCCCGGCCGGCCGGGTCGGGGTCGTCGGCGAGCCAGCGCTCGGCCCGGGCGCGCAGCTGCTCGACGTCGTTGGTGCCGCTCATCGTCTGTTGATAGCACGCGGCCCGGACGGTGGGCGCCGGGCTATGCCGGGTTCAGCTTGAAGGTGCGCACCATCTCGTCGTAGATCGGCTTGCTCTCCTCGAACCGGCTCTCGCTGACGGTGAGGTAGAAGGAGTACGCGTGGCCGTCCTGGATGACCGCCCGCCAGATGCCGTGCCGCTGCTCGTCGCCCTCGCCGCAGGTGTACTCCAGCTCGGCCGCTGGCTGTCCGTCCAGCTGGACGTCGGCGGCCAGGTTGAGCTCGTGGTACGGCTGGTCGCAGGAGCCGCTGGCGTTCCGGTCCAGGCGGTCGCCCGCGACCGACAAGAACTTGGCCGGGTCGTCGCCGCCGGTCTTCTCCACCAGGATGCGCACCCTGCGCTGGGGGTCGTCCGGATCGGTGTAGTCCACGTAGACCGCTTTCGCGGGGGCCTTCTTCTGCCAGCCCGCCGGGACATTCACCGATATGCCGCGCCCGCTGTACTGCTGCACGGAGAAGGAGGGCTGATCCGCGGGGGGTTGGCTGGACTGCGCGACCGGCTGTGCCCTCTCGGGCGAACCGCCCATGTTCAGCAGCGCCACCGTACCGAGCACCAGGACCACGGCCAACCCGCCGGCCGCGACCAGTTTGGTCCGCCGCGGCCAGGACCTGACCCGGCCGGCGAGACCGGCACCGGTCCGCCGGGCGCGTTCGAGCAGACCGCCGGCCGGCTGTGGAAGCGGCCAGCCCTGGCCGGGCGCGGGGCCGAGCCCGCCGTACTGCGGCTGCTGTGGCCAGCCCGGCCCGGGTGGGGTGCCCGGGAAGCCCTGGCCGGGTGGGAGACCTGATCCGGCGGGCGGTGGGAAGCCCACGCCGGGTGGTGGGTAGCCCGCACCTGGCGGCGGGTACCCGGCCCCTGGTGGCGGGAAGGCCCCGTTGGGCGCCGGGAAGGCCGGCGGTGGGTAGCCGGCACCGGGCGGTGGGTAGCCGGCGCCGGAGGCCGGAAAGCCGTTCGCGGCCGATGCCGGCGAGCCGGCCGGGGCGCTGGGCGCCCCTGCGGCTGCGGTCGTTCCGGCGGCTGGCAGACCCGCGGCCGTCGTCGCGCCGTCCGCGGTGGGCAGACCGCCGGCCGCGGTGGTGGTGTCCAGACCGGCGGCGCGGGAGCCGGCCGGGGAGCGTTGCGCGAGCCGGTCGGCTGGCGACTCGCCCGGGGCCAGCATCGCCCGGCCGCCGACCTGCCCGCTCGGGGCCGGTTGCCTGGCCGGGGCCGGCTCGCCGGCCCGCTGCGCCGGCACCACTGCGTACGGGTCGGTGATGAACTGCGGCGACGAGCTGGCCAGGGGACCAGCGAGCAGCTCGCGCAGTGCGGCCCGGGCGGCCGGCACGTTCCAGCGGCGGGCCGGATCCTTCTCCATTAGTCCGAATAGGACGGTGGACAGGGCGCCCGCGCGTACCGGTGGGGTGGGCGGCTCCTCGACCACCGCGTGCATGGTCTCGATCGGGTCGCCCTTGTCGAACGGAGGGCGGCCCTCCACCGCGGTGTAGAGCGTGACACCGAGCGAGAACAGGTCGCTCGGCGGGCCGAACGGGCCACCCATGGCCCGCTCAGGGGAGATGAAGTGCGGCGAGCCGAGCACCATGCCGGGAGTGGTGAGCTGTACGTCGGTGGGCATCCGGGCCACCCCGAAGTCGGTCAGCACGCACCGGCCGTCCGAGCAGATGAGCACGTTGGCCGGCTTGACGTCGCGGTGCAGCACGCCGGCCGCGTGGGCCACCTCGAGAGCGCCCAGCAGCGCGATACCGATCTTCGCAACCGCGCGCGGCGCCAGCGGCCCGTCCTCGATCACCATGTCCGCCAGGCTGCGCGCGTCCAGCAGCTCCATCACGATCCACGGCCGGCCGCCCTCGGTCACCACGTCGTAGACCTGCACCACCGCCGGGTGGGACAGGGCGGCCGCCGCACGCGCCTCGCGCATGGTCCGCTCGTACATCGCGTCCCGGTCGCTGGGTGCGAGCCCCGGCGGCAGGACCACCTCCTTGACCGCCACGTCCCGGCGGAGCAGGGTGTCCGTGGCGCGCCAGACGGTGCCCATCCCGCCGGTGCCGACCGCGGCGCGCAGCTCGTACCGACCGCCGATGGTGGTGCCGGGTGCCGCGCGTCCGCTGCTGGGTCCGTCACTCCACGTCGTCTGAGTCACTGGTTTGCGATCATCCTCGCCCGGCCCGTGGGCCACCTTCGGGTACGGACGCCGCGGCGCCCAAGGAGCCCCATTGTGGTGGGTCCCGCTGGCGAGGGAAAGGCCGGCCGTTGATGTGCAACCAAGTTGGCAAGGTATGTCGACGCTGTGACCTGATGCGGCTACTCGCAGTTATGTATGCCTGGTGAGGTGCGCGGCCGGGCGCGGCCTACGATTCCTGATATGAACGGTGGTTCAGGCGGCACCGGGCGGGACGCGAAGGCGGGCGGGGA
>JADGHA010000366.1 GCA_019689695.1 Micromonosporaceae bacterium
GTCGACCCCGGCTGTCGCTGCCCCACCCGCCTTCGCGTTCCGCCCGGGATAGGCCGCGAGCGAGCGCGGGTACGGGTGCTCCCACACATCTGAGCTGACCATCGCCGCGGTGTGCGGCGCATTCACCAGCGGGTTGTCGTCCCGCGGCCACTCCCCCCGACCGACCCGGTCGATCTCCTCCCGGATCGCGATCATCGCGTCGACGAAGCGGTCCAACTCCGCCAGGTCCTCCGACTCGGTCGGCTCCACCATCAGCGTCCCGGCCACCGGGAACGACATGGTCGGCGCGTGGAAGCCGTAGTCGATCAGCCGCTTGGCCACGTCGTCCACGCTCACCCCGGTGGCCTTGGTGATCGGCCGCAGGTCGAGGATGCACTCGTGGGCCACCAGGCCCTTGTTGCCGGTGTAGAGCACCGGGTAGTACTCGCGCAGCCGGGCCGCCACGTAGTTGGCCGCAAGCACCGCCGCGCCGGTCGCCTGAGCCAGCCCGTCCGGCCCCATCATCCGCAGGTACGCCCAGGAGATCGGCAGGATGCCGGCCGAGCCGTACGGTGCCGAGGAGATCGCGGTCGGCAGGAACGGCGCCAGGTGCGCGCGGACCGCGACCGGACCCACTCCCGGCCCGCCCCCGCCGTGCGGGATGCAGAACGTCTTGTGCAGGTTCAGGTGCGACACGTCGGCGCCGAACCGGCCCGGCTTGGCGAAGCCGACCAGCGCGTTGAGGTTCGCGCCGTCCACGTACACCTGCCCGCCGGCGTCGTGCACCTTCGCGCACAGCTGGGCGATGCCGGTCTCGTACACCCCGTGGGTGGACGGGTAGGTCACCATGATCGCCGCGAGCCGGTCCCGGTGCTCGGCCACCCGCCGGTCCAGGTCGACCAGGTCCACGTTGCCGTCGGCATCGCAGCCCACCACGACCACCCGCATCCCCGCCATCACCGCGCTGGCCGCGTTGGTGCCATGCGCGCTGGACGGGATCAGGCAGACGTCGCGGTGCGCCTCGCCACGCGACCGGTGGTACGCCCGGATGGCCAACAGCCCCGCCAGCTCCCCCTGCGAGCCCGCGTTGGGCTGCACGCTCACCGCGTCGTAGCCGGTCAGCTCGGCCAGCCAGGTCTCCAGCTGCTCCACCAGCGCCGCGTACCCGGCCGCCTGCTCGCGCGGCGCGAACGGGTGCATGTCGGCGAACTCCGGCCAGCTGACCGGCTCCATCTCGGTGGTCGCGTTGAGCTTCATCGTGCACGAGCCGAGCGGGATCATCCCCCGGTCCAGCGCATAGTCCATGTCGGACAGGCGCCGAAGGTAGCGCAGCATCGCCGTCTCCGACCGGTGGCGGTGGAACACCGGATGCGTGAGGTACGTCGAGGTCCGCCGCAGCGTCAACGCATCGTCGGCACTTTCCACACCGGAGACTCCGAACGCCGACCACACGGTACGGACGTGCTCCGCTGTGGTCGTCTCGTCGCAGGAGACACCAACCCGGTCCGCGTCGACCAGCCTCAGGTTCACGCCCAGCGCCTCGGCCGCGGCCACCACCTGCTGAGCCCGGCCGGGCACCACCGCGGTGACGGTGTCGAAGAACGCGGCCGGCTCGACGGTCACTTTCCCGGCGCGCAGCCCGGCGGCGAGCAACGCCGCCCGTTTGTGGGTACGCGTGGCGATCTCGCGCAGCCCTTCCGGCCCGTGGTACACGGCGTACATGCTCGCCATCACCGCCAGCAGCACCTGCGCGGTGCAGATGTTGCTGGTCGCCTTCTCCCGCCGGATGTGCTGTTCGCGGGTCTGCAGCGCCAACCGGTAGGCCGGGTTGCCGTCGGCGTCCCGGGACACCCCGACCAGCCGGCCCGGCACCATCCGCTCCAGGCCGGTGCGCACCGCGAGGTAGCCGGCGTGCGGCCCGCCGTAACCCATCGGGACGCCGAAGCGCTGTGTGGTGCCGCAGGCGATGTCGGCGCCGATCTCACCCGGCGGGCGCAGCAGCGTGAGCGCGAGCAGGTCGGCGGCGACGGCGACCAGTGCGCCGCGGGCATGCGCCGCCTCGACCAGCGGGGCGTGGTCGCGGATCGCGCCGCTGGCGCCCGGGTACTGCAGGTGCAGGCCGAAGAACTCCTCCGGTAGCTCGTCGGCGTCCAGGTCCACCACGCGCACCTGGATGCCGAGCGGTTCGGCGCGCGTGCGGATCACCGCGATGGTCTGCGGCATGGTGTCCGCATCCACCACGTACACCATGCTCTTGCTCTTGGCGGCGCGGCGGGAGAGGGTCATCGCCTCGGCCGCGGCGGTCCCCTCGTCGAGCATCGAGGCGTTCGCGATGTCCAGCCCGGTGAGGTCGGCGACCATGGTCTGGAAGTTGAGCAGCGCCTCCAGGCGGCCCTGGCTGATCTCCGGCTGGTACGGCGTGTAGGCGGTGTACCAGCCGGGGTTCTCCAGCACGTTGCGGCGGATCACCGCCGGGGTGTGTGTGCCGTAGTAGCCCAGCCCGATCATCGACACCATCGGCCGGTTCGCCGCGGCCAGCGCGCGCAGCTCGGCGATCGCCTCCGCCTCGCTCACCGGCGGGGGCAGCCGCAGCGGGCCGGTCGCGCGGATCGCCTCGGGGATCGCGGCATCCATCAGCTCCTCGACCGAGCCGTACCCGATCGCTTCGAGCATGCGCTGCCGCTCGTCCTGGGATGCTCCGATGTGCCGGTTGACGAACGCGGTCATAGGCGCTCCTGAGGAGGAAGGTCGACATGTCGGCCTCCCCCTCTGTCGTGCCCGCGGCACTCCAGAGCAGCCAGCCCGCGACGGTCCTTTGTGCCTGAGAGGTTCCGGGGAGGGTTTGCCCCTTCGGCGCCGCCTGACCGGGTGCCAAACGGACTCTCCCGCGCGGGTGTACCGGCTTTCGCTCACAGGCTACCAGTGGCGATCGCGCCGCCGACCGCCAACGCGCCGATCAAGGAAATCTTTCCGGCGGTCCGCTGCGCCGGACGGACCAGGTGTCCTTGGTCAACTGGTCAACCGGCGCGGCGGCGGGCGCGCCGGGCGGCCAGCTCGTCGCCGACCGCGGCCGGGCCGGCGGGAGCGCTCGTCTCCGGCTCGCCCGGGGCCTCGGCCCGCAGCTGGGACAGCGAGCCCTGGATCTCCTTGAACGCGCCGCCGATCGCGATGCCGAACACCCCTTGGCCGCCCTGCAGCAGGTCCACGACCTCCTCCGGCGACCGGCACTCGTACACCGTGGTGCCGTCCGAGATCAACGTGATCCCGGCCAGGTCGGCCACCCCATGCGAGCGCAGCGTCTCGATCGCCTTGCGGATGTTCTGCAGCGACACGCCGGCGTCCAACAGCCGCTTGACCACCTTGAGCACGACCAGGTCACGGAACGAGTACAGGCGCTGGCTGCCCGACCCGGCGGCGTCGCGAATGCTGGGCACGACGAGGTTGGTACGAGCCCAGTAGTCCAGCTGCCGGTAGCTGATCCCGGCCGCGTGGCAGGCGGCCACACCCCGGTAGCCGACAATCTCCTCCTGCCGGTCGACGCCGGTCTGGTCGGCCGTGCCCGGATCCCGGGGCTCCTGCATGTGACAACCTCCCCGCCGCGTGCGGCGCGCCACATCCCGCACAACCTTGACGCCCACCCTATAGCGCGTACCGCGCATCGCCGGGTAGGAAGGGCGCGACACGCCGCAGGATTGCTCACACCACGCTGCCGACCGAGCGCGGAACGTACAGGCGACGCGTCGCCGGTACGACGGCGGTCAGCCCGCGAAGTCCTCCGGCCGGACCTGCTCCAGGAACTCCCGGAACTTCTCGACCTCGTCCTCCTGCTCGTCCGGGATGACGATGCCTGCCTCGGTCAGCACCTTGTCGGCGCAGCGGATCGGCGCGCCGACCCGCAGCGCCAGCGCGATGGAGTCGCTCGGCCGGGCGGAGACGCGGATCCCGTCGCCGAGCAGCAGGTCGGCGTAGAAGACGTTGTCCTTCAGCTCGATGATCTCCACCGCGCGCAGCGGCGCGTTCAGCGCCGCCAGGATGTCCCGCAGCAGATCGTGGGTGAGCGGCCGGGCCGGCTTGACGCCCTGCTGTTCGTAGGCGATAGCGGTGGCCTCCACCGCGCCGATCCAAATGGGCAGGTAGCGGTCCCCGTCAACCTCCCGGAGCAGGACGATTGGCTGGTTGCTCGGCAGTTCCACCCGAACACCCACCACGCTCAGCTCGCGCACCGCCGCCTCCGCGTCACTTCCTGTGCCTGCCGCGCTGTCCTGTCTCGCGGCACCCCTCATCTGCACGGTACACGCGCCGCCGGCCGAACGCCCCCTCCGGCACGGTGGCTACCGCCCAATTGTCTGGCGCAGGCCGGCCCGTACCAGCGCGGCGTGCAGGCGCTGGGACAGCGCCTGCAACTCCCGGACCGTCTCCGCCGCCCCGGCCCCGGGGGCCCGGGCGGGCGGCCGGGCCAGCGGGGGGGGCACCTGGGG
>JADGHA010000367.1 GCA_019689695.1 Micromonosporaceae bacterium
GGCGGGTCCCGGCCGTGACCGCGTGCCGGTGTGGCTAACTGTCGGGCGGCGCGGCTACTGTCTGAGGCTGTGCTGGAGGAGCTGCGGATCACCGGACTCGGCGTCATCGAGGACACCACGCTGCCGCTCACCCGTGGCATGAATGTCATCACCGGTGAGACCGGTGCCGGCAAGACGATGGTGGTCACCGGTCTGGGGCTGCTCTTCGGCGGCCGCGCCGACGCCGGCCGGGTGCGCGCCGACCCGGGCAAGGCCGTCGTGGAGGGGCGGTTGCGGCTGCCCGACGGGCCGGCGCAGGCGGTGTACGCGCGGATCGCCGACGCCGGCGCGGAGCCGGACGACGACGGCACCCTCCTGCTCAGCCGCACGGTCACTGTGGAGGGTCGCTCGCGGGCGTACGTCGGCGGGCGCAGCGCACCGGTCTCGGTGCTCGGCGAGGTGGGCGAGCACGTGGTCGCTGTGCACGGGCAGTCCGACCAGCTACGGCTGCTGCGCCCGGCCGAGCAGCGCGCCGCGCTCGACCGGTTCGCCGGCGTCGAGCACGAGAAGCTGCTGGCGACCTTCCGCGAGACCTACGCGCAGTGGCGCCGGGTCGCCGACGACCTGGCCGACCGGCGGCGCAACGCCCGGGAACGCCGCCAGGAGGCGGACCTGCTGCGGCTGGGCCTTGACGAGATCACCCGGGTGGACCCGCAGCCCGGCGAGGAGGAGGCGCTGCGCGAGGAGGCGCAGCGGCTCGAGCACGCCGAGGGGCTGCGCGCGGCCGCGCAGCTGGCGCATCAGGCGATCGCCGGTGGCCCCGAGGCGACCGACGAGACGCCGGACGCGGGCAGCCTGGTCGGCCTGGCCCGGCGCACGCTGGAGGCGCAGGCCGGGGTGGACCGGGTGCTCGGCGACCTGTCCGCGCGGCTGGGCGAGGTGGCCACGCTGCTCGGCGACGTGGCCGCCGAACTGTCGGCCTACCAGGACGGGTTGGACGCCGACCCCGCGCGGCTGGAGGCGGTGTACGAGCGGCGGGCGGCGCTGCGCGGCCTGACCCGCAAGTACGCCGAGGACGTGGACGGGGTGATCGCCTGGGCGCAGCGGGCCCGGGACCGGCTGGCCGAGCTGGACACCTCGGACGACCTGCTGGAGGAGCTGGACCGGGAGCGGCAGCGGCTGGTCGCCGAGGTGGCCGAGCTGGCCGCCCGGCTGACCGCCTCCCGGCGGGAGGCCGCCGGCCGCTTCGCCGAGCAGGTCACCGCGGAGCTGACCGGCCTGGCCATGCCGCACGCGCGGATCGAGGTGGCGGTCACGCCCCGGCCGGTCGGCCACGACGAGCCGGTGGCGAAGCTGCCCGACGGCGACGCGGGGGTGGGGCCGGACGGCGCGGACGAGGTGGAGCTGCGCCTGATCGCCCACCCTGGCGCGCCGGCGCTGCCGCTGCAGCGGGGCGCCAGCGGCGGCGAGCTGTCCCGGGTGATGCTCGCCATCGAGGTGGTGTTCGCCGGCGCCGGCGGCCCGCCGACCCTGGTCTTCGACGAGGTGGACGCCGGCGTGGGAGGCCAGGCCGCGGTGGAGATCGGGCGGCGGCTGGCCCGGCTGGCCCGCAACCACCAGGTCCTGGTGGTGACTCACCTGCCCCAGGTGGCCGCGTTCGCCGACCGGCACCTGGTGGTCGCGAAGGACACCGGTGGCGCGGTCACCACCAGCGGAGTACGGGTGGTGGAGGACACCGACCGGGCCCGGGAGCTGGCCCGGATGCTGGCCGGGCTGCCCGACTCGGACCTGGGCATCGCCCACGCCGAGGAGCTCCTGGCGGTGGCGTCCCGGGAGAAGGCCGGCGCGTCCGGCAGGCGGTGACGCCGGCGAGGCTCTGACACCCGGCACGCGGTGGGCCCTGGCGTGCCCGGCACGCCCGCGAGACCCTGGCGCCCGGCAGGCTGTACCACCGCCAAGACGGCAAGGTCGGCAAAAGGGCCACAAAGCGGCCCGAGATCAAGGACCATCAAGGACAACCCGCTACACACCGGGCATGCCGTTCGGTCAACGTGGTGAGGCCATGCCAGGATGGTCACGATGCGTCTACCCACCTTACGTCGGGCCCGGAGCACCGAACCGGGCATCGCCGGTGTCGTGCGTCTGGACCGGCGTACGAAGCGCCTGGTCGGTCGGCTGCGCCCCGGCGACGTCGCGGTGATCGACCATGTCGACCTGGATCGGGTCGCCGCGGACTCGCTGGTCGCCGCCGGGGTGGCGGCCGTGCTCAACGCCAGGCCCTCGATCTCCGGCCGGTACCCGAATCTCGGGCCGCAGGTGCTCCTGCAGGCGGGCATCCCCCTGCTGGACGACATCGGCGACGGGCTGTTCCAGCAGCTGCGCGAGGGCGACCTGGTACGCATTGACGGCGACACCGTGTACCTGGGCGGCGAGGTGGTCGGCAAGGGGGTGCGCCAGGACGCCGAATCGGTCGCGCGGGCGATGGCCGCCGCCCGCGAGGGGCTGTCGGCGCAGCTGGAGGCGTTCGCCGGCAACACCATGGAGTACCTCAAACAGGAGCGCGACCTGCTCCTGGACGGGGTGGGCGTGCCCGAGATCGAGACCGAGATCGCCGGCCGGCACTGCCTGGTCGTGGTGCGCGGCTACGACTACCAGGCCGACCTGGACGTGCTGCGGCCGTACATCCGGGAGTTCAAGCCGGTCCTGATCGGTGTGGACGGCGGCGCGGACGCGCTGGTCGAGGCGGGCTACACGCCGGACATCATCATCGGCGACATGGACTCGGTCACCGACGACGTGCTGCGCTGCGGGGCCGAGGTGGTGGTGCACGCCTACCCGGATGGGCGGGCACCGGGGCTGGCCCGGGTCAACCAGCTCGGCCTGGCCGCGCAGACCTTCCCGGCGGCGGCGACCAGCGAGGACCTTGCGCTGCTGCTGGCCGACGAGAAGGGTGCGTCGCTGATCGTGGCGGTGGGTACCCACTGGACGCTGGTGGAGTTCCTGGACAAGGGGCGCGGCGGGATGGCCTCCACCTTCCTGACCCGGCTGCGGGTGGGCGGCAAGCTGGTTGACGCCAAAGGGGTGAGCCGGCTTTACCGGCAGAGCATCTCCGGGTCGTCGCTGCTGCTGCTGGTGCTCTCCGCGATGGCCGCGATGGCGGCGGCGGTCGCTGTGTCCACAGTGGGCCAGGCGTACCTCGCTGTGATCGCGGAGTGGTGGGACAATCTCATGTTCCAGCTGCGGCAGCTCTTCTAACGACGGACAGAGGCTGTAGGCGTGATCAACTTTCGCTACCACGTGGTGTCGCTGACCGCGGTCTTCCTCGCCCTGGCGATCGGCCTGGTGGTCGGCACCGCGGCGCTCAACGGGCCGGTCTCCGACGCGCTCAACGACCGGGTCAACGCCCTGCGCAAGGACAACAACCAGCTGCGCGAGCAGGTCAGCCACCTGGAGGACGAGGCGGGCCGCAAGGACGAGTTCGCCACCGAGGCGGCCGCGCTGCTGCTGCCCGGCAAGCTCACCGGCCGCCGGGTGCTGGTGCTCTCGCTGCCCTCCGGCCGCGACTACGTCAAGGGGGTGGTGGAGATGCTGACCACGGCCGGCGCGACGATCACCGGCCACGTGCTCATCCAGGACAAGTTCACCGACCCGGACAAGAGCGTCGAGCTGCTCGACCTGGCCGACGAGGCGCTGCCGCCGAGCGTCCCGGCGGCCGACATCCCGCACAACAGCGACGGCGTGGAGACCGCCAGCGCGCTGCTCGCGGCGGTGCTGCTCGACCGCCCGCCGGCGCAGTCACCGGGAGACCACCTGCCGGTGGTGACGCCGGCCGACCGGCTGGCCGTGCTGACCGCCTACACCAAGGCGTCGTACCTGTCCGTCGACGACGACCACAAGGTGACCGGGCCGGCCGAAGCGGCGGTCGTCGTGGCCGGTCTGCCCTATGTGGACCGTGACGCGTCGGCCCGCAACGACGCGGTGGTGACCCTGGTGTCCCAGCTCGACAAGGCCGGGCCGCTCGTGGTGACCGCGCCGGGCGACTCCGGCGACGGGAACGCGGTGACCGAGATCCGCGGCGACCCCACCCTCGCCAAGACAGTGTCCACTGTCGACAACGTGTCCGGCCCGCAAGGGACGGTGGCCGCGGCGCTCGCCCTCGCCCAGCAGTTCGCCGGGGCGAAGGCCGGCCAGTACGGCACCGGAGCGGGCGCGTCGTCGCTGCTACCGAAGCAGGACGGATGAACCGGCCGGGCAGGGCCCTGCTGGTCGCCGCGGGCGCGGTGGCCGCCCGGGCGGCGCTTGAGGCGGCACGGCGGATGCCGCGGGCCGGGACGCTGACGCGCACCAACTTCCGCGGCCGGCCGGTGAGCCTCGCCGCCGGGCCCGCGCTCGCCGCGGCCGCCTCGGTGACCGCGGCCGCGGGGGCCGGCCGCCCCGGCGCCCGCCGCCCCCCCCCC
>JADGHA010000011.1 GCA_019689695.1 Micromonosporaceae bacterium
CCCCGCCACCCACCCCGGCATTCTCCGGGAAGTGACCGGATGAGGGGGCCGGCCTGACCTGCACCTCCCGGAGGATGCGGGGGGGCTAGCCGGACGCGGTCCCGGTGAAGTTCCAGGAGGCGAGGCGGAGGGCGGGCGCCGAGGTGCGCGACCCGTCAAGGTTGCTGGGCACGGCCGCCGCGTACGCGCCCACACCGAGCACCGCACCCGGCCCGAGCGCCTGCGGGTACGACTGAGTGAACCGGAAGTTCCGCACCGGCCTGGTCAGCTCGCCCCGCTCGATCAGCCACACCCCGTTGCGGGTCAGCCCGGTCACGACCAGTGTCTTGGGGTCGAGCACCCGGGTGTACCACAGGTCGGAGACCAGGATGCCCCGGTCCACCTGGCCGACCAGCGCCGCCACCGAGGCGTCCAGGTCCACTCCGTCCGCCGGCGCGGCCGGCGCGAAGGACAGCGTGCTGGGCAGTGGGCCCCAGGTGGCGCTGCCGCGCCCGGCGTGCCCGGTCGACACCGCGCCGGCCTTGGCCGCGGTGCGTCGGTCGTGCGCCACCGCTCGGGTGACCCCCGCGTCCACCAGCACCAGCCGCCGCTTCGGCGTCCCCTCGGCGTCGTACGGCGCCCCGGGCCCGCCCGCCTCCGGCCCCTCGCTGGCGATCGTGACCGCCGGGTCGAACTGCTGCTCGCCCGGTGCGGCGAAGGACCGCCGCTCGTTGTACGCCTTGCCGTTGAACCCGAAGAGGGCCAGGTTGTCCAGCAGGTCCACCACCGCCGGCGGTTCCAGCACCACCTCGTACCGGCCGGCCGGCAGCTCCACCGGGTCGGTGGCGGCGCGGGCCTTCCTGGCGGCGCGCGCCCCCAGCACGGCACCGTCTATCTCGGACAGCCGGGCGGCGGCGATGCGCGCCACGCCGTCCGCGCCGTCCAGGCGCGCGATGCCGTCCATCAGCGCCTCGGTGGTCCGGCCGGTGACCGCCTGGCCGGCGGAGTTGGCCAGCGCCCCGGTCCACGACTCGGTCCGGCAGAAGCCGGCGGTGTGCAGGCCGCCGGCCGCGGAGATGAAGTCCCGTACCCGGTCCGCCCGCTCGTGCGGGCTCGCCGTCGCGGTCGCCTCGTCGTAGCTGCCCTCGCCGACCAGCGCGGCGGGCGGCGCCAGCCCGGGCCAGCCCGGGTCGGGCGGGCAGAGCCGGGACGCGGCCAGGGTGCGTTCGACCAGGCTGCGCAGGCCGTCGGCCGAGGTCAGCGTGGTAGAGCCGGTGGCGGTGCGGCCGTCCAGGTGCAGCCGCAGCCGCACCGAGGTGGTGGTCTCGGCGACGTTCTGGTGGATGAACGAGTTCGCGAACCGGGTGAGCGCCACCGTGTGCCGGTCGACCGAGACCTCGACCTCGGCGCCCGAGGGTGCGGCGTACGACAGGACCTGCTGGGCGATGTCCAGCTCCCGGCTCATCCCCGGACCCCCACCCGGACGTCGGTGAACCGGGCCGGCGCGGCCGGGTGTCCGGTGTGTCCGATCTGCAGCGGCTGGCCCTTGCCGCAGTTCGGCAGGCCCCACGCGGTGATCTCGCTGCCGAGCATGTCCATGGACCGCCAGAAGACCGGGCCGATCCCGGTGTACGTCGGGTTGCGCAGCATCCGGCCCAGCTTGCCGTTCTTCACCTCCCAGCCGATCTCGCAGCCGAACTGGAAGTTCAGCCGCCGGTCGTCGATCGACCAGGACCGGTTGTTCTCCATGTAGACCCCGTCGTCGGTACTGGCGATGATCTCCTCGAGGCTGTGTGGCCCGGGGCGCAGCCCGACGTTGGTCATCCGCACCATGGGCAGCCGGGCCCAGCCGTCGGCGCGCACGCTGCCGCCGTAGTCCAGCCCGGCCACCGCCGCCGAGTCCCGGCCGGCCAGCACGCCGACCCAGCGCCCCTCGCGGACGGCGTCCCGCGGGGCCGCCGGGGTCCCCTCGTCGTCGTACCCGAAGCTGCCCAGCGCGCCCGGGATGGTCGGGTCGATGGCGATGTTCATCAGCTCGGATCCATAGTGGAGGGATCCGAGCTGGCTGAGGTCGAGCCAGGAGGTGCCGGCGAACGCGGCCTCCCAGCCGAGGATCCGGTCCAGCTCGATGGCGTGCCCGACCGACTCGTGGATCTGCAGCGCCATCTGCTCGCTGCCGAGGATCAGGGTGGTCCGCCCGCTGGGGCACGGCGGTGCGGTCAGCAGAGCCCTGGCCTCGTCGGCGATGCGGGCCGCGTGGGCGGCCAGGTCCAGCTCCTCGACCAGCTCCCAGCCGCGGGTGCCGTAGTGGCCGAAGAAAGAAGGGTACGAGCGGCGCTGCGTCTCGCCGTCGCCGACGGCGGTCGCCCAGATCCCGCCGCCGCACTCACGGATCCGCTGGTCCACCCGGTGGCCCTCGCTGGAGACCAGCCACTTGGCGGTGTCCCAGGCCTGGTAGATGCCTTCGCCCAGGTCGGCGCCGGCGTCGCGGATCACCTTGGTGGCGTGCACCAGCAGGTCACCCTTGTCGGACAGCGGCACCGTGAGCGGATCCACCGCGCACTCGCTGGCCCAGGACCCCACCGCCGCAGCCACCGGCACCAGATCGGCCGCGGGCCCGGGCACCCGGGCGCTGGCCTTGGCGATCTCGGTGGCCCGGGCGCCGGCGGACCGGGCGGCGGCATCGGTCAGGTCGGGCACCGCGAAGAACCCCCACGAGCTGCCGACCAGCGCCCGTACGCCCAGTCCACTGTCCTCGGTCTGGACCAGCTCCTCGATCTCGCCGTTCCGGGCCGACATCGACTCGTGCCGCCGGTGCATGACCCGCGCGTCGGCGTACCGGGCCCCGGCGTCCAGCGCGGCCTGTACGGCCGCGGTCGCCACGTCGAACTCGGTCATACCGGCGACTCTACGCGAGCACGACAGTTCCCGATCATCAGCGAGGCAGCGGGGTGCGGGCGGAGCGTTGCCGGGCGACGTATCGACTTATGGGCATGTCGGTCCACGCCGACCGGTGGACGGTTGTCAGCCTGCCGGGCAATTTCGGTTGCGGTTGGGTTACCGCGGTATTCCCAGGCCAGCGGGCTGACACGCCCGTGACCGGTTCGTTATGACATGCCCGCTGACTTCCCCCGGTGCCGTAGATTATTTTCATCTCCAACCGGCTGTTGTAGCTTCTCTTCGTATCCCGGGGAGATCTGGTTGACCGCTGCAGTAATCCCTGAGACCCCCGGCGCGTACACCGGTGCCGCGCCGTACCTGCAGGTGCGCGACCTGTCGGTGCGGTTCGCCACCGAGGACGGCGTGGTCCGGGCGGTGGACGGCGTCTCGTTCGCCGTCGAGCGCGGCCGCACCCTCGGCATCGTGGGCGAGTCCGGCTCCGGCAAGAGCGTGACCAGCCTGGCCATCCTCGGCCTGCACGACCCGAAGCGGACCACAATCGCCGGCCAGATCCTGCTCGGCGGGCGGGACATCGTGGGGCTCGATGAGGAGAGCATCCGCCGGCTGCGCGGCCGGGACATGGCGATGATCTTCCAGGATCCACTGAGCGCTCTGCACCCGTACTACACGGTGGGCCGGCAGGTGGCCGAGGCGTACCGGGTGCACCACCCAGACGCCAGCTGGCGAGAGGCCCACCGCCGCGCGGTGGAGATGCTGGACCGGGTCGGCATCCCGCAGCCGGCCCGCCGGGCCAACCAGCACCCGCACGAGTTCTCCGGCGGCATGCGCCAGCGGGCGATGATCGCGATGGCGCTGGTGAACAACCCGGAGCTGCTCATCGCCGACGAGCCGACCACCGCCCTGGACGTGACCGTGCAGGCGCAGATCCTGGACCTGCTCGCCGACCTGCAGCGCGAGTTCCACTCCGCGATCATTCTGATCACCCACGACCTCGGCGTGGTCAGCCAGGTCGCCGACGACGTGCTGGTGATGTACGCCGGGCGCGCGGTCGAGTACGGCACCGCGGAGCAGGTGCTGCGCCGGCCGCAGCACCCGTACACCTGGGGCCTGCTCTCCAGCGTGCCGTCCCTGCACGGTGACCCGGACGCGGACCTCATCCCGATCCGCGGCAACCCGCCCAGCATGATCCACCCGCCGCCCGGCTGCGCCTTCCACCCGCGGTGCGGCTACGCGCTGCTCGGCAGCGCGTCGACGCCCGGCGCGGCCGCCGGTGCCTGCGAAGTCGACGTGCCGCAGCTGCGGCAGGTGCAGGAGCGCGGGCACACCGTCGCCTGCCACCTGCCTGAGGGAAAGCGGGTGGAGATCTACCGGCGGGACATCGCGCAGGCAGGGGTGGTGCGATGACCCACCCGCCCACCGGCCCTTCGGGCCCATCCGCTTCGGCGGCGGCCCTGCTGGAGGTCACCGGCCTCACCAAGCACTTCCCGGTCCGTGGCGGCTGGCGCCGCTCCGGTGTGGTCCGCGCCGTCGACGGTGTCGACTTCGCGGTACGCCGGGGCGAGACGCTGGGCCTGGTCGGCGAGTCCGGCTGCGGGAAGACCACGACCGGGCGGATGCTGGTGCGCCTGCTGGAGCCGACCGGCGGGCGGATCGTGTTCGAGGGGCGGGACATCACCCACGCCAAGCGGCGCGGGCTGCGCCCGCTGCGCCAGGACCTGCAGATCATCTTCCAGGACCCGTACGCCTCGCTGAACCCGCGCCACACCGTCGGCAAGATCGTGGCGATGCCGCTGGTGGTGAACGGGATCAAGCCGCCGGGCGGGGTGAAGCGGCGGGTGCAGGAGCTGCTGGAGATCGTCGGGCTCAACCCGGAGCACTACAACCGGTACCCGCACGAGTTCTCCGGCGGGCAGCGGCAGCGCATCGGCGTGGCCCGGGCGCTCGCGCTGCGGCCGAAGCTGATCGTCGCCGACGAGCCGGTCTCCGCGCTGGACGTGTCGATCCAGGCCCAGATCATCAACCTGCTCCGCGGGCTGCAGCGGGAGCTCGGCCTGGCGTTCGTCTTCATCGCTCACGACCTCGCCGTGGTCCGCCACTTCTGCCAGCGCGTCGCGGTCATGTACCTGGGCAAGATCGTCGAGATCGGCGACCGCGACGACATCTACCAGCGGCCGGCCCACCCGTACACGCGGGCGCTGCTGTCGGCCATCCCCGACGTCGCGCAGCCGAATGGCCGGGCCCTGCGCGATACCGAGGAGGCGGGCGGGGGAGCGGCAGGCAACGGTCCGGCCGGCCGGATCCGGCTCACCGGTGACGTGCCGACGCCGCTCAACCCGCCGTCCGGCTGCCGGTTCCGGACCCGGTGCTGGAAGGCGCAGGAGAAGTGCGCGGTGCAGGAGCCACCTCTGGCAGACATCGGGGGCAGGGGAGGCGCGCTGGTGGCATGCCACTTTCCCGAGACCGAGCCGCTGCGGTGAGGAGGTGTGTAGGTGAGTGACAGGGACGCACCGGGTGTTCCGGGCGTGGGCCGTCTGGCCGTCTCGCCGGCTCCGGCGGCGGAGCTCGGCGAACCGGGCGTGCGGGATGCGGGCACCGCCGCCGAGCCGCCGGAGTTCGTCGGCCGGTCGCCGGGGCAGCTGGCCTGGATGCGGCTCAAGCGCGACCGGGTGGCCGTGGTCAGCGGTGGCGCTCTGCTCTTCTTCATCCTGCTCGCCGCCGCCGCGCCGTTGGTGTCCAAACTGTACGGTAAGGGGCCGCAGGACCGCTTTCCGGACCGGTTGGACCGCAACGGGTTCCCGCTCGGGTACGCAGGAATCGACGCACACCACTGGCTTGGCATCCAGCCGGGCAACGGGCGCGACCTGTTCATCCAGCTCGTCTACGGGCTGCGCACCTCGCTGATGATCGCGTTCACCGCCGCGGTGCTGACCATTGCGCTGGGCATCGCCATCGGCATCGTCGCCGGCTACCTGGGTGGCTGGGTGGACGCGGTGATCACCTGGGTGATCGACCTGGTGCTCGCGTTCCCGTTCTTCATCTTCTGTTTCGCCTTCGTCCCGCTCGCCATCAACGAGTTCTACGGCCCGCGGGACGAGGTTTCCCCGTGGTTCCGCGGCGGGCTGCTGGTGCTCATCTTCGTGCTCTTCAACTGGACGTACACCGCCCGGCTGGTCCGCGGGCAGGTGCTGTCGCTGCGGGAGCGGGAGTTCGTGGACGCGGCGCGCGCCTCCGGCGCGGGCACCGGCCACATCCTGTTCCGCCAGCTGCTGCCGAACCTGTGGGCGCCGATCCTGGTCACCTTCTCGCTCAACGTGCCCGCGCTGATCACCGCGGAGGCGGCGCTGTCCTTCCTCAACATCGGCATGGTCGAGCCGACCCCGGACCTCGGCCGGCTGATCAACAACAGCGTGGACTACATCCGGGAGGTGCCGACCTTCACCATCGTCGGCGGCAGCACCCTGTTCCTGCTCGTCCTCTCGTTCAACCTGTTCGGGGACTCGCTGCGCGACGCTCTCGACCCGAAGTCCTCCAGGTAGGCACGGATGCACCGGTTCCTGATCAAGAAGCTGCTGCTGGCGGTCACCACGCTCCTGGCCATCAGCGTCATCACCTTTGCCCTGTTCTTCCTGGTGCCGAGCAACCCGGCCGAGGTGATGTGCGGCAACCGGCAGCGCTGCGGCCCGGAACGGCTGGCGCAGATCGAGCAGCGGATGGGCCTGGACCAGCCGGCATATGTCCAGTATGGACAGTTCATGAAGGGGATCTTCGTGGGGCGCACCTTCGGCGAGGGCGCCGCCGCCCGCGACTGCCCGGCGCCCTGCCTGGGCTTCTCCTTCCGCAACGACGAGCCGGTCACCGCGATCGTCGCGCGCACGCTGCCGGTGACGCTGAGCATCGTGTTCGGCGCCGCGGCGGTCTGGCTGCTGATCGGCTTGTCCGTGGGGATGGTCTCCGCGCTGCGCAGAGGCACCTTCTTCGACAAGGTGGCGGTGGGTACCTCGCTGGTGGGCGCCTCCATGCCCATATTCTTCTTCGGCTACCTGCTGCTCATCGTGCTGGTCTACGAGACCGGACTGTTACCCAACCCGAAGTACACGCCGATCACGGAGAATCCGGCGGCCTGGGCCGGCGCGATGGTCCTGCCCTGGATAGGGCTGGGCTTCCTCAACTCGGCGACGTACGCCCGGCTGGCCCGAGCGCAGATGCTGGAGACGCTCTCCGAGGACTTCGTGCGCACCGCCCGGGCCAAGGGCCTGTCGAAGGCCACTGTGTACGGCCGGCACGCGCTGCGCGCGGCGATCACGCCGATCGTCACCATCGCCGGCCTGGACCTGGGCACCTACCTGGGTGGCACGGTGATCACGGAGACCGTGTTCGGGTTCACCGGACTCGGCAAGACCGCGCTCAACGCGGCGCTCAACCTGGACATGCCGATCGTGATGGCAACGGTGCTGCTCGCGGCGGTCTTCATCATCACGGCCAACGTGTTGGTCGACGTGCTCTACGCCGTGATCGACCCAAGGGTCCGGCTGAGCTGACAACAGCAGAGAGGGAGGAACACCGATGCGAATGCGTCCCCGTCTAGGCGTGGCCGCGGCCGGCACCGCCATCGTGCTCGCCGCCGGCGGCCTGGCCGCGTGCTCGGAGAACAAAGGCGACACCGGCACGGAGCAGGAGCAGACCAAGCAGACCACGAGCGCGATAGCCACCGACCCCAAGGACTCCCAGGGCCCCGCGCCGGAGATCCCCGGGGCGAAGGAGGGCGGGACGCTGCGGCTGATCCAGGAGGCCGACTTCGAGCACCTCGACCCGCAACGCACCTACACCGTGTCGGCGATGGCGGTGGAGCAGATGTTCCTGCGCACGCTGACCATGTTCAAAGAGGACGGCCAGGGCAACTTGCTGCTCGTCGGCGACATCGCGACCGACGCCGGCAAGGACGTCAAGGGCGACTGCACGCAGTGGGAGTACACCCTCAAGAAGGGCGTCAAGTTCGAGGACGGCCGTGAGGTGACCGCGAAGGACGTGGCGTACGGCATCGCCCGGTCCTTCGAGGACGACCTCGGTGACGGGCCCACCTACCTGCAGGAGTGGCTCGCCGACACCGGCGACTTCAACACCGTCTACAAGGGACCCTACTCGACCGGGAGCACCAACGTCCCCGGGCTGACCGTGAAGGACGACTACACGCTGGAGTTCACCTTCAAGCAGCCGCACTGCGACCTGCCGTTCGCGCTGTCCCTGCCGACGTCCGTGCCGGTGCCGCAGGACAAGGACACCAAGACCGAGTACGACCGGCGCCCGTTCGCCTCCGGCCCGTACAAGATCAAGGAGTACGTGAAGGACACCAGGCTGGTCCTGGAGCGCAACCCGCAGTGGGACCCCAAGACCGACCCGATCCGCCACGCCTACCCGGACAGCATCGCGGTCGAGTTCGGACCGGACGACGCCGCGCAGACCGAGCGAATGATCGCCGACTCGGGCGACGACCAGTACGCGATCCCCTACGACGGCGTGCCGCAGGCGCTGGTGAACAAGGTGCTCAACGATCCGTCGCTCAAGGACCGCACGATCACCCAGCCCGGCATCTTCATGTACTACCTGAGCATCAACAACGACCGCATCAAGGACGTCAACGTGCGGAAGGCGATCGCGTACGCGCTGGACAAGGAGGGCATCCTGGCCACCCAGGGCGGTGACGCGGCCGGCAAGGTGATGCACACGCTGTTGACGGACACCACCATCGGCTGGAAGGACTACCCGAACCCGTACGACGGCGGCCCGCACGGCGACCCGGAGAAGGCCAAGCAGTTGCTGGGCGGCAAGAAGGTGAAGCTGGTCTTCCTGTCCCGCAACACCGCGTTCGGGCAGAGCACCGCACCGGTGGTGAAGGAGAGCCTGGAGAAGGCCGGCTTCGAGGTCACCGTGCAGTACATCGAGCAGCCGCAGCACAACCCGACCACGCGCACCCGCGGCAACCCGTACGACATCTACATCTCCAACTGGGCGGCGGACTGGCCGAGCGCCGCGTCCACCATCCCGGTGCTCTGGGACGGCCGGCACCTCGGCGGGCCGGGCTCGAAGGGCAACTCGGACGTGTCGTACTTCAACGCGGACGACGTGAACGCGAAGATCGACGAGGCGGCGAAGCTGCCGGCCGGCGAGGCGGGTCCGAAGTGGGCCGAGATCGACCAGATGATCATGGAGAAGTACTGCCCGGTGGTGCCGATCTACCAGACGAAGGTGCTGTCGGTGCACGGCTCGAAGGTCGCCGGCGACTTCGTCTCCGACGCCATCGGCACGGACGTGTTCTACAACGTCTGGCTGAAGTGACCTGGTAACCGACGAGCAGGGTGCCCCGCCGTAACCTCCGCGGCGGGGCACTCTGTTGTCCAGCACCGGGCCCTGCTACCGGCCTAGGTAGGCAGATTCCGGCGGAGGAAGTCCAGCTCCAGCGGCAGCAGCCGGTCACCGACGCCGAGGGTCATGTGGGTGGCGCCGGTGAGCGGCAGCACCGCGTGCGGCCGGCCGCTGGCCAGCATGGCGGCGGACAGCCGCAGGGTGTGCGCGGCCACCACGTTGTCGTCGGCCAGGCCATGGATGAGCAGCAGTGGCCGGGCCTCCTCGGGGTTGCCCGGCGGGTCACCGGCCAGGCTGACGAGGGAGTGGTGGCGGTACACCTCGCCGCCGTCGTCCGGCAGGCCCAGGTACCGCTCGGTGTACGCGGTGTCGTACAGCCCCCAGTCGGTGACCGGTGCCCCGGCAATGCCGCACCGGTAGACGTCCGGGCGGCGCAGCACGGCGAGCGCGGCCAGCCAGCCGCCGAAGGACCAGCCGCGGATCGCGACCCGCTCCAGGTCCAGGTCGGGGTGCTTGGCGGCGAGCGCCGCCAGGGCCTCCACCTGGTCGGCGAGGATGAGGTCGGCCAGCCGCCGGTGCACCACCTTCTCGAACGAGGGCGCCACTCCGGGCGTACCGCGGTTGTCCACCACGACCACCGCGAAGCCGGCATCGGCCCACCACTGCCGCTGCGTCCACCGCGACCGCGCCGACAGCACCTCCTGGTGCCCGGGTCCGCCGTAGACGTCGACCAGGACCGGCAGCCGGCGCCCGGCCACGTGCTGGCGCGGGTAGAGAACGCCGGTGGGCAGCCGCCGATCGGTGACCCGTTCCAGGACCGGGCGCGGCTGGTACGGCGGCGAAGCGGCGAACGACCGCAACGCGCCGATCTCCACCCCGCCCCGGTACACCGTCCACTGGGTGCCGGAGTGGTCCAGGGAGGCGGAGCCGACCACGAGCAGGTCACCCCCGGCCGAGCCGACGTGCCAGCCCGGCGTGGCGGTGAGCCGGCGGACGTCGATGCCGGTCGAGCCGACCGAGGTCCGCACCCGGAACAGGTGCTGTTCGCTCGGCTCGCCGTCGCTCGCCTCCACGAGCAGGTCGGCCGCCCCGGGCTCGGCCGGGTCGGCGGCCAGCCGGCCGCAGACCCGCCGCACGTACAGCGACGGCGGCGTGAGCAGCGTGCCGTCGGCGAACAGGCACCGGGCGTCGTACCCGTCGTGGGCGAGCTCCCCGCCCACCAGCACCCGGCCGTCGCCGAGGTGGCACGGGGTGCCGGCGATCGGCTCCACCCAGCGTGGGTCGGCCAGCTCCGCGTGCACCTGGGTCTCCCCGGTGCGCGGATCCACGGCGAGCACCAGCCCGTGCTGCTGCAGCCGGCGCAGGACGGTGATCAGCGGGCCCGATCCCTCGGACCAGTGCACGGCCACCAGGTACGGGTAGGTCTCCCGGTCCCAGTGCACGTCCACCCAGCCGCCGTCGAGGTCGAGCAGGTGCAGGGAGACCTCCGCGTTGGTGCTGCCCGCGTACGGGTAGGCCACTGTGGTCGGCGCGAGGCTGGGGTCGGACGGGTCGCTGAGGTGCCAGTGCGGCATCCGGCTGGCGTCCACCCGGGCGGCCAGCACCGACTGCCCGTCCGGCGCCCACCAGTAGCCGCGGTAGCGGTTGAACTCCTCCGCGGCGATGAACTCGGCCAGCCCCCAGGTGACCGCCCGCCCGCTGTCCGGCTCCCCGGCGAGCATCACGTCGGAGCCGTCCGGGCCGATGATGCGCAGCGTCCCCTCGGTGACGTAGGCGATCCGTTGCCCGGTCGGGTCGGGGCGGGGATCCACCGCCGGCCCGGCGACGGGCAGCTCGGCCACTGAGCCGCCAGGGTCGGTCAGGTCCGCCCGGAACACCCGCCCGGCCAGCGGGAAGACGGCCACCCGGCCGGCCCGGTCCAGGGCGTACGAGCCGATGCCGGCGGTGGACAGCCGCAGCCGTTCGCGCAGGGCCCGTTCCTGGGCGGGCAGCTCGGCGCCGTCCTGCGCGCCGGACAGCAGCGCCGAGGGGTCGGCGACCAGCCGTTCGGATCCGCTGGCCGGGTCGTAGACCCAGAGCTGGTCGACCGGATCCTCCGGACCCGACGAGCGCAGGAAAACGACCCGGTTACCGTCCGTGTCGACGGTGACCGCGCGGGGCGCGCCGTTGGTGAATCGGCGGGTGCGGGCAGCCAGGTCCGGATAGTCCACATACGGATCGTGACTCATCGGGCGGGCCGCCGGGGAGTTACCCGGCAAGGAAAGTCAAGCTGCGTCGTTTGGGCCGTTCTGAGAGGCGGCGCCCGGCGCGTATCGTGGCGGCGTGACGAACCCCGGATCCGCGGCCACCGGCGATGAAGCCGGCCGGAATCGGCCCCGGCCAGCGCTGCCCGCCAGGCGGGTGATGTTCGTGCACGCGCACCCGGACGACGAGGCCATCGGCACCGGCGCGACCATGGCCCACTACGTCGCCACCGGGGCGCACGTCACGCTGGTCACCTGCACGCTCGGCGAGGAGGGCGAGATCCACGTGCCAGAGCTGGCGCAGCTCGCCGCCGACCAGGCCGACCAGCTCGGCGGGTACCGGATCTCGGAGCTGAAGGCGGCCTGCGCCGCGCTGGGCGTGACCGACCACCGGTTCCTCGGCGGTGCCGGCCACTTCCGCGACTCCGGCATGATGGGCACCCCCGCCAACGACCACCCGCGCAGCTTCTGGCGCGCCGACCTGGACACCGCGGCCGGGCTGCTTGTGGAGATCATGCGGGAGGTACGCCCGCAGGTGCTGGTCACCTACGACCCGAACGGCTTCTACGGGCACCCGGACCATATCCAGGCACACCGGGTGGCGATGCGCGCCGCCGAGCTGGCCCGGCCCGCCGGCTGCGCCCCTGCCAAGATCTACTGGACCGCGGTGCCTCGGCGGGTGCTGGAGGCCGGCATGCAGGCGTTCGCCGAGTCCGAGGCGAACCCGTTCGCCGGTGTCGACCGCGCCGACGACCTGCCGTTCGGGACGCCGGACGACCAGATCGCCGCCCGGATCGACGCGCGGGAGCAGGCCGGCGCGAAGGAGGCGGCGCTGCGCGCGTACGCCACGCAGATCCCGCCGAACTCCTGGCTCTACACCATCGCCGGCAACTTCGGGTCAGAGTTCATGGGCGTGGAGTACTACGTCCTCGCGGCCGGTGAGCGCGGGCCGGGCGAGGGCCCGCACGGGTGGGAGAGCGACCTGTTCGCCGGCCTGCCGGCGGACGATTCGGCGCTGGCCGCGGCGGCCGGGTGAGCGGGTCCGCGGTGGACGGCTCACAGGCGGGTCCGGCGGGCCGGGGTGACCTGGTGCTGCGCGTGCTCGGCGCCCTGGTCGCCATGGCCGGCGCGCTGGTCACCGCGCTCATCGAGGTGTTCCTCGCGCCGCTGCGGGTGGGCACGGTACGCCTGCCGCTTTCGCTGCTGCTCGCCGTCGCCGGCAACCTTGTGCTGGTCTGGTACACGTACCGGGTCACCGGCAAGCGCGCGGCGGTCGCGCTGCCTGGGTTGGTGTGGGCTGTGGTGATGGTCCGGGCCTCCGGCCGGACGACCGAGGGAGATCTTCTGCTCACCGGGGACAACTGGGTGGGCCTGCTGACCATCCTCGCCGGCACCGTGGCCTTCGCCGCGGGCGCCTACGCCCTGATCCTGCCGCGCCGCCGGCAGCTGCCCCCCAGAACTTCCCCCCGCCGCAGCTGAGGTCCGTGCGCTAGCCTCTCCGTCACCAACGCCGATACGGAGGGGAGGAAGCACGAGATGAGACAGCGGTGGCTGCGCATCGGCGGGTTGGCGGCCGTGTTGTTCGCCATCAATGTCGTGGCGCGGCTGGTCACCCGCCTGGAATTCAACGGGGATGTTGACCGCGAGACCACCGTGGGCCTGATCTCGATGGTGGTGATCGGGCTGGTCTTCGCCGTGCTCGCCTTCGCCTGGGGCCGCGACCGCCCGGCCGGCGTACTCGTGGCGGACCTGGCCGGTGCGGCCACCATCGGCTGCGCGTTGACCATCTTCATCGGCCCGTTCATCAGCGGGGAAGGGCCGTTCAGCGATGGCGCGGGCGTCTTCTTCGCCCAGATCTGGCAGTACGGCGGCTTTTTCGGCGGCGGGACGCTGGTCGGTTTCCTCGTGCTCACCGCGCTCGGCCTGGACTACAAGTCGCAGCACCTGAGGCGCATAGCCGAGACCCGGCTCGCCAAGCCACGCCGCCCGATCCGCCGCTGACCCCTCTTTCCCGTCCTGTTGATCATGTGGCCGGCGGCGCTCGTCAGCGGCGCTCCGGCGTGTCGCTACTCGTTCCATGCTCAACGGGAGCCGGGAAGCGGGGCCCGAAAGCCGAGATCCCGGGAGCCGGGATCCCGGGAGCCGGGGCCGGGGAGCCGGGATCCCGGGAGTCGGGGACCGCGGGATGGTCAAGGGGCAGGCGCGGTGCGGGTCAGGTAGCGGTGGTGGGTGGTGAAGCCGAGCTTTTCGTACAGCGCCAAGGCCGCCTCGTTGTGCTCCTCCACCTGCAGGAACGCCGTCGTGGCTCCGCAGTCCCCGGCCCACTGGGCGAGCGCGCCGATCACGTGCCGGGCCAGGCCGCGCCGCCGGGCCACGGGCACCACCTCCAGCTGGAAGATGCCGAAGTACCGCCCGCCGGTGACCGTGCCGCGGGCCAGGGCGAGGATCTCGCCGCTGTCGGAGTACACCTCGGCGAACCGGACCTCGCGCACGGCGGTGAGCAGGTGGCGCGCGGCGGCCGGCAGCTCGCCCTTGCGCCGCGCGACCACGTCCAGCCAGGCCTGCGACGGCGACCCGGCCAGCCGGACCGGCGGCAACCCTTCGCGGGTCGGCGCGACCAGGCCCGTCAGCGGCGCGGTCTGGACCAGGACCGGCGGGCTGGTCTGCCAGCCCGAAGCATCCAGCGCCGCGTTGACCGCAGCCGCGAGCGGCATCGGGACGTTGACCCTCGGCGGCAGCCCGCGCTCGGCGTACCACTGGCGGACCGCCTCGACCGCATCGCCCAGCGGCCGGCCCGGATCGCCGATGGGCAGCGCGCTGTTGCCGCGGCTGGTCCAGCCGCCGGCCGCGCGCAGCAGCCAGTCGCCCAGCCGCGCCTGGTCGGGAGCTGGCCAGGCCTCGTTCGCCGCCCGCTCCAGGGCGGCCATCGCCGCGGCCCGCGGACCCGCCCGTGGTGGCACCCGCTTGGCCCGCGCGACCTCGGCCAGGGGTACGCGCAGCGGGCCGCGCTCGGTGGCGATGGTCAGATGAGTGGCGGTCAGCTCCACCAGCTCGCCCAGCGCGTCGGAGTACAGGGGCCGCTCCCCGCGCCGGCCGATCACCCGCCGGACCACGACGCGGCATCCCACATCCTGCGGCCCCAGCACGTTGTCTCCCCTCGGTGGCGGGATACTAGGCTCCATATGCTGCCGCGGGCGATCGCGGCGTGGCTTGCGGGAGAGGACGACCGGTGACCTACATCATCGCCGAGCCGTGCGTCGACGTGCTCGACAAGGCGTGCGTCGAGGAGTGCCCCGTCGACTGCATCTACGAGGGCAACCGGATGCTCTACATCCACCCCGACGAATGCGTTGACTGCGGGGCGTGCGAGCCGGTGTGCCCGGTGGAGGCCATCTTCTACGAGGACGACGTGCCGGAGCAGTGGAAGGACTACACCACCGCCAACTACGAGTTCTTCGAGGACCTTGGCTCGCCGGGCGGCGCGTCGAAGATCGGCAAGATCGACAAGGACACTCCGTTCGTGGCGTCCCAGCCGCCGCGGGGTGACGAACACTGACCTGGTCGGCGGGGGCGGCCGCGCTCGGCCGGGGGATTTCGCGCGGATTGCCGGACTTTCCGTGGGACGCCCTGGAGCCGGCGAAGGCCGCCGCCCGCGCGCACCCGGACGGCCTGGTCGACCTGTCCATAGGCACCCCGGTCGACCCGGTGCCGCCGGTCGTGCAGGCCGCGCTCGCCGCCGCTTCTGACACCCCCGGGTACCCGCTCACCGCCGGCACCGGGCGGCTGCGCGCGGCGATCACCTCATGGCTGCGGCGCAGCTGCGGCGCGGTTGGCGACGATTTCGGCGTCCTGCCCACGATCGGCTCCAAGGAGCTCATCGCCTGGCTGCCCACGCTGCTCGGCCTCGGTCCGGGCGACGTGGTGGTGATCCCGTCCGTCTGCTACCCGACCTACGAGGTGGGCGTCCGGCTCGCCGGGGCGACCGCGGTCCGGGCGGACTCGCTGGTGAGCCTCGGCCCCGCCCCCCGGGTACGCCTGGTCTGGGTCAACTCGCCCAGCAACCCGACCGGCCGGGTGCTGCCGCCCGCGCACCTGCGCAAGATGGTCGACTGGGCCCGCGAGCGCGGGGCGGTGCTCGCCAGCGACGAGTGCTACCTGCCGCTGGGCTGGTCCGGACAGCCACCTGTCTCGGTGCTGTCCGGGGAGGTCGCCGGCTCTTCGTATGACTCGGTGCTGGCGGTGCACTCGCTGTCCAAGCGGACCAACCTCGCCGGCTACCGGGCCGGCTTCGTCTCCGGCGACCCGGCCCTGGTCAGCGAGCTGCTGGCGGTCCGCAAGCACGCCGGCATGATCGTGCCCGCGCCCGTGCAGGCGGCGATGGTCGCCGCGCTGGAGGACGAGTCGCATGTGGCGGAGCAGCGGGAACGCTATGCCCGCCGGCGCGAGGTGCTGCGCGCGGCGTTGCTGGGTGCCGGCTTCCAGATCGAGCATTCGGAGGCCGGTCTCTACCTGTGGGCCACCCGGGGCGAGGACTGTTGGTCGACAGTGGACTGGCTGGCCCAGCGGGGCATTCTGGTCGCACCCGGGGCGTTCTACGGCCCGGCCGGCGAGCGGTACGTGCGGGTCGCGCTGACCGCCACCGACGAGCGGGTGGCCGCCGCCGCCCACCGGCTCGCCGCATGATCAACTCGCACGTCGAGGAGCCGTCGACGCGACTGGAGAGGCTCAGCCCACGACATCCGGACCGGCCGCGGGCGCTGCCGGGTCTTTCAGGTGGTGGGCGGTACGCCGCCATGACGCCTGGCAGTCACGGCGCAGTCGAGCGGGCATCCGCGGATCCTTGCCGCATCGTGCCGCGTCCAGCACCCGAACGGGGCCGCTGCCGTCCAGTCGCATCCAGGTGGGTATGGCCTCGGCGGCGACCACCCGAAACCGCTCAGGCTCCGTCTCCCTGATCGTGAAGCGCACAAGCACCCCGTCGCGGGTGTCGACTGAGAAGGCCTGGCCAGACACGTGATTCCCGAGGCCGTACGCCACCCATTTCGATCCGAGCCGGACCAACGGCTGCACCACGTGCGCGTGATGCCCAAGGATCAGGTCGACATCGGGTGACTGGAGCACCTTTCGTGCCAGCCGGCGCTGCAGCGCGTCCGGTTCGTGCCGATACTCGGTTCCCCAATGGATGGACGCGATGACGAAATCGGCGCCGGCGGCGCGGGCCCGATGTGCCTCGCGCAGTAGCGCCGTGACGTCGAGCTGGTTCGCCAGCCACGGCTTGGTCGCCGGCTCGGTCAGGCCGTTGAACGAGAACGTGTATGCCACGTGGCCGACGCGGATCCCGCCGATGTCGTAGATCGTTGGCTTCGCCGCCTCGGCCGCATTGCGCGCAGTCCCGGTGTGCCGGATCCCTGCCGCGTCCAGGGCGTCCAGAGTCCGGCGGACCCCGGCGGCACCGCCGTCGAGGCTGTGATTGGACGCGGTGGAGCAGGCGTCGTAGCCGGTGCGCCGCAGCGCCGGCGCGATCTGCGGCGGGACGGCGAACACCGGATAACCGGTGAAGGGGCCGGCTGGCCGCCCGACGGGTGTCTCGAGGTGACAAATCGACAGGTCGGCGGCCTGCACCAGTGGTGCGACGTCACCGAACAAGGGCGCGAAGTCGAAGCCATGGTGGCCGGCCGCCCGAGCGTCGGCGGCGGCCTGCCGCCACAGCGCGGCGTGGAGCAGGACGTCACCGCTGGCGAGCAGAGTGAACGACCGGGGAACCCAGGCGGGCGCCGATGGCGTTGGCCGCAGCGGTTCCCCGATACCCAGTGAATCGATCCGCAGCGGTCCTGTGGTCTGCCCGGCGGGTCCGGTCACGCCCGCCGGACGCCGGCTGGTCGTGGCCCGGCTGGTCGTGGCCCGGCCGGTGTTGGCGGAGGCCAGGAAGGCGGGACCGAGCAGGAGCAGAGTCGTGGTGCCGAGGACGACTGCGCGGCGGCACTGCATTGTTGGAGGATGCCGCATACCTGTCGATCGCGGGGGGCGCCCGGGGTGCGGTGGCTGACGGCGCCGCGGCGACGCTCGTGCAGGCCGCACGCGCCGTCGCCCCTCAGCTCAGCCGGTGTCCGATCGCGATGCCGAAGCTCGTCGGCCGGGACGGCCCGCTGGATCCGGACGGCCACCGGGCAGAGCTGTTCCGGGAGCTTTCCTGATACGGCGCCAGATGCCTCGCAGCCCGTCGCCGATCGCCTCCCCAAGAGCCTCGAGCAGGTTGGCGGCCCAGACCAGCAGGATGCCGTAGGGCAGCCAGCCCCAGGGCAGCGGCGGCGGCGTCACGGTCACGGCGACGTATGCGCTCGCGGCCGGAAGCCCGACGACGTAGACGATCGCCGCGATCCGGCCCCACCAGCCGCGCTCCCACAGCAGCAGGGCCGGAACTGCCACCGCTATCCGGGCCAGCTCGAAGACCGCCCAGGGGAGAAGATCCACTCCCTCAGGCTAGGCCCGTCGCGCTAGTCCGTCCGGCCGGCTGGGGCGAGGTCTTCCACGCGCGCCGGGGCCCGGTCGGCGGAGGGGGCGGCCGGGCGCAGCAACGAGGCGGCCGCGGCCAGCAGGCACGCCACGATCGCGAACCAGAACGCGACCGCCAGCCCGCTCGCGAACGGGCCCGAGATCAGAGACGGGAAGAACGTGTGCCCGGTCAGGTACTCCACCCTGTCGGCCGGCAGTTGCTGGAGTACGCCAGGCCCGAGCAGCGTCTGGACCGGGTTGAAGCCGAGCAGCGACGCGAAGAGCACCGCGACCGGCGGCAGCGCCGCGATCTGGGCCGCGTTCGCCTGTGGTACGCCCTGGGCGACCAGCCCGCTGGAGAGCGTCCCCGGCAGCGAGTGGGACAGGCCGAGGATGATCAGGCTGAAGAAGACTCCGATGGACAGCACCATCGAGGAGTTCTGGAAGGTGGCGCTGATCCCGGCGCCGACGCCGCGCTGGTTCGCCGGCAGGCTGTTCATGATCTGCGCCCGGTTGGGCGCCGCGAACAGCCCCATGCCGATCCCGTTGACCAGCAGGAGCAGCGCGAACTGCCAGTACACGAAGTTGATCGGCAGCTCGATGAGCAGGCCGAAGGTGCCGGCGGTGAGCAGCATGCCGCCCACCGCGAACGGGCGGGGCCCGAAACGGTCGGACAGGTACCCGGAGACCGGGCCGGCGAGCAGGAAGCCGACGGTGATCGGCAGCATGTAGATGCCCGCCCACAGCGGGGTCTCGGCGAAGCTGTAGCCGTGCCGGGGCAGCCAGATGCCCTGCAACCAGATGATGAGGATGAACTGCAGCCCGCCCCGGCCGAGGCTGGACAGCAGGCTGGCCAGGTTGCCGGCGGTGAACGCCCGGATCCGGAACAGGTCGAGGTGGAACATCGGGTCGGCGACCTTGGTCTCGACCACGCAGAAGACGACCAGGACGGCCACGCCGCCGGCCATCGCCGCGATCACCCACGGGTTGGTCCAGCCCATGGTGTGGCCGTGGTACGGCTGGATGCCGTAGGTGATGCCGACCAGCACGCCGACCAGGCCGGCGGCGAACAGGAAGTTGCCCCACCAGTCCAGCCGGGCGAGCCGGCGGATGCCGGTGTCCCGCAGCTTCAGGTACGCCCAGACGGTGCCGAAGACGCCGATCGGCACCGACACCAGGAACACCCAGCGCCAGTGGATCGGGGCCAGCACACCGCCGACGATCAGGCCGATGAACGAGCCGGCGATGCCGGCGATCTGGTTGAGGCCGAGGGCCAGGCCGCGCTGGTGCGGCGGGAACGCGTCGGTGAGGATCGCGCTGGAGTTGGCCATCAGCATCGCCCCGCCGACGCCCTGCAGGATGCGCATGATGATCATCCACCACGCCCCCGCGGTCCCGGTCTGCCAGGTCACCGAGAGCAGGATGGAGAAGACCGTGAACACCGCGAAGCCCGCGTTGTACATCCGGACCCGGCCGTAGATGTCGCCGAGCCGGCCGAAGGAGACCACCAGCACCGCGGTGACCAGCAGGAACCCGATGATCAGCCAGAGCAGCAGGCTGGTGTTGCCCGGCGCCAGCGGATCCACCTTGATGCCCTTGAAGATGTCCGGCAGGGCGATCAGCAGGATCGACGAGTTCATCGTGACCAGCAGGATGCCGAGCGTCGTGTTGGACAGGGCGATCCACTTGTCGTGCATCCGCGCTCCGGCAGGTGATTAGCTTCGCTAACTTTCAGAGCAATGGTTGTATGCTACAGCTAGTCTGGCGAGGGCAGGCCGGTGTGAGATCGGATGCCGTTGTGAGCCCGGATACAGCGCGGACCGGGACGGGTCAGTTGGCGTGCAGGGCGGGGTTCAGCTGGGCGCCAGTGCCGCTCCGCGGGCGCGCCTCCAGGGCGCCGCTCACCGAGTTGCGCCAGAACAGCAGCCCACTGACGCCGGAGAGCTCGCGCGCCTTCACCAGCCGCCCGTCCGGCAGCCTGATCTTCGAGCCGGCGGTGATGTAGCAGCCGGCCTCGACCACGCAGTCGTCGCCGAGCGAGATGCCCACCCCGGCGTTGGCGCCCAGCAGGCACCGCTGGCCGATGCGGACCACCTCCTTGCCGCCGCCGGAGAGGGTGCCCATCACCGAGGCGCCGCCGCCGATGTCGGAGCCGTCACCGACCACCACCCCGGCCGAGATGCGGCCCTCCACCATGGACGATCCGAGCGTGCCGGCGTTGTAGTTGACGAACCCTTCGTGCATCACGGTGGTGCCGGCGGCCAGGTGGGCGCCGAGGCGGACCCGGTCGGCGTCGGCGATGCGCACCCCGGACGGCACCACGTAGTCCACCATTCGGGGGAACTTGTCCACGCCGTACACGGCCAGCGGTCGCCCGGCGGCCCGCTCCGCGAGCCGCAGCTCGTCCACCCGATCCGGCGGGCACGGGCCCGCCGAGGTCCACGCCACGTTGGCGAGCAGGCCGAACACGCCGTCCAGGTTGGCCTCGTGCGGCCGGATCAGCCGATGGGACAGCAGGTGCAGCCGCAGGTACACGTCGAAGGCGTCCTTGGGCGGGTCGGCGAGCGAGCTGATCACGGTCACCACGCCGGCGGCGCGCAGGCCGGACAGGGCCGGCTGCGCAGCGGGCAGGCCGACCAGGTCCGCGGTGGGCAGCGGCGTGTTGGTGGGCTGGTCCTGATCCTCGAGTACGCCGAGCCCGAGCTTCCCGGTCGGGTACCAGGTGTCCAGCACCTGCCCGTCAACGGTGACCGTGGCCAGACCGATGCCCCAGGCGGGCGACGTCGAGAAGCTCATGCTGGCAACGTACCGTGCCAACCATGGTGAACCCGCTGAGCCCTGCCCTGGACGACCCAGTCGAGCTGACCCGGTCGCTGGTCGACATCCAGTCCGTCTCGGGGAACGAGAAGGAGATCGCCGACCTGGTCGAGGAGGTCCTCCGGAGCGTGCCGCACCTGTCGGTGCAGCGGTTCCGCAACACCGTGATGGCCCGCACCGAGCTGGGCCTGCCGCGGCGGGTGGTGCTCGCCGGCCACCTGGACACGGTGCCGCTGGCGGGCAACTTCCCCTCGACCGTCGAGGGGGAGGCCATCTACGGCTGCGGCACCTCGGACATGAAGTCCGGGGTCGCGCTCGCCCTGCACCTGGCGGTCACCGTGCCGCGGCCGCGGTACGACGTGACGTACTTCTTCTACGAGGCGGAGGAGGTCGAGTCCGACCGCAACGGGCTCTACCTGGTCTCGCGGGCGCATCCGCAGTGGCTGGCCGCCGACTTCGCGGTGCTGCTGGAGCCGACGTACGGCCTGGTCGAGGCGGGCTGCCAGGGCACCCTGCGGGCGGTGGTCCGGCTGTCCGGCCGGCGGGCCCACTCGGCGCGCTCCTGGCACGGCGTCAACGCGATCCACGGCGCGGCCGAGCCGCTGGCGCGGCTGCGGGCGTACCAGGCGCGGGAGGTGACGATCGACGGCTGCACCTACCGGGAAGGGCTGAACGCGGTCCGCATCCAGGGCGGGGTCGCCGGGAATGTCATCCCGGACGCCTGCGAGGTGGAGGTGAACTACCGGTTCGCGCCGGACCGCAGCCCGGAGCAGGCGGAGGCGCACGTGCGCGAGGTGTTCCACGGGTACCAGGTGGAGGTGGTCGACTCGGCGCCGGGTGCGCTGCCCGGCCTGACCGCCGAGCCGGCCCGGGAGCTCCTGGCCGCCGTGGGCGCCGCGCCGCAGGCGAAGCTGGGCTGGACCGATGTGGCGCGGTTCGCCACGCTCGGTGTACCGGCGCTGAACTTCGGCCCCGGCGATCCGAACCTGGCACACAGCCGCGAGGAGCGGGTGGAGATCGGCAAGATCCGCGACGGGGCGCAGGTACTGCGCCGCTGGCTCATGGCCTCGTGATCACCGGCCGCGCTGTCGGCCCGTGCC
>JADGHA010000368.1 GCA_019689695.1 Micromonosporaceae bacterium
GGGGGAGTCCTCCCCACGCACGTGGGGGTGATCCTTGTAAATGGTGCGCGGGCGCACGACCGTCACGTCCTCCCCACGCACGTGGGGGTGATCCGGAAACCTACATGCCCCCCGCTCGTAAGCGTCCGTCCTCCCCACGCACGTGGGGGTGATCCGACGAGGACTTTAACGGTCTCGACCTTGGTGGCGTCCTCCCCACGCACGTGGGGGTGATCCGTAGCGCTCGGTCAACAGGAGCCGGTCTCCCCCGTCCTCCCCACGCACGTGGGGGTGATCCGGCATCAACCATGGACGAGTTCATCACGCCGAGGTCCTCCCCACGCACGTGGGGGTGATCCGACCCTCTGCCCCATCTGCGGGGAGACGCTTCGGTCCTCCCCACGCACGTGGGGGTGATCCCGAACGGCGAAACCGCGCGCAAGTGGCCGCGAAGTCCTCCCCACGCACGTGGGGGTGATCCTGGACGCTGTCCCTGTCCCCCGCGGCCAGCCCGGTCCTCCCCACGCACGTGGGGGTGATCCGGCGGATGCCGAGGATGATGGCATCGCGGTCACGTCCTCCCCACGCACGTGGGGGTGATCCGAGCATCGGGATGGGAACCCTGCGCCTTGACGAGTCCTCCCCACGCACGTGGGGGTGATCCGAGTGCCGGGGTTCTACGGGACGTAGCGCAGCGGTCCTCCCCACGCACGTGGGGGTGATCCGTGTGGGGGTGCCAGGTCACCCCGTCGGGGAGCGTCCTCCCCACGCACGTGGGGGTGATCCGGCACGACATGGACACCATGCCACTCGCCACCGGTCCTCCCCACGCACGTGGGGGTGATCCGCCGATCCGCGAGAGGCAAGACGTACAGGTACGGTCCTCCCCACGCACGTGGGGGTGATCCGAGGCGACGGCTTTAGGTGCCGTGCGTTGGGGGGTCCTCCCCACGCACGTGGGGGTGATCCGAGTCTGTGGGCGAGGATCCTGGCGTGGTTCGAGTCCTCCCCACGCACGTGGGGGTGATCCGACCGGTACGACCTCTGACGCCTACTACCAGCAGTCCTCCCCACGCACGTGGGGGTGATCCGTCAAGCTCAGAACAGTGTCTGCTGGGTCCAGCGTCCTCCCCACGCACGTGGGGGTGATCCGCGCCGGTGGTGCTGGGCGGACCACGACAGGGCGTCCTCCCCACGCACGTGGGGGTGATCCGCACACCGAGTGGATGGCCATCTCCCTTCGGGCGTCCTCCCCACGCACGTGGGGGTGATCCGGCAGGACCCAGTGAAACAGGAACCCACCTCAAGTCCTCCCCACGCACGTGGGGGTGATCCGGTCCCGAAACACGCACCACCGCGTTCGCCACCGTCCTCCCCACGCACGTGGGGGTGATCCGAAGGACTGGTCAACCCCGACGCTGAACTACACGTCCTCCCCACGCACGTGGGGGTGATCCGTCCGTACGGATTTCCTGCTCCCACTCCGGGGGGTCCTCCCCACGCACGTGGGGGTGATCCCCTGTCGCCTGGCCTACGGCCCTCACCTGCTGCGTCCTCCCCACGCACGTGGGGGTGATCCGGGACCGCCCGCCGCGCGTTTCGCGTCGACAATGTCCTCCCCACGCACGTGGGGGTGATCCGCACAGCCGCGATTCGATGTTGTCGCGGATGTCGTCCTCCCCACGCACGTGGGGGTGATCCGGTCTCGCACCGCAACGTGGCGCTGGTCTGCTCGTCCTCCCCACGCACGTGGGGGTGATCCGCGACAGCTCGGCGAGCAGGTGCCCGCACGCGCGTCCTCCCCACGCACGTGGGGGTGATCCGCCCAGGCCGATGTCGGCGCTGTCCAGGCCAAAGTCCTCCCCACGCACGTGGGGGTGATCCGCGACACAACCCTCGATTTGACGGGTGGGGGGAGTCCTCCCCACGCACGTGGGGGTGATCCGGCGCACAGCGACCAGGCGCGGCAGGCCGCGTCGTCCTCCCCACGCACGTGGGGGTGATCCGTAACAGAAAACTCAACGTAACTTTGGTCTCTCGTCCTCCCCACGCACGTGGGGGTGATCCGAGAAAAGACCGGCAGGGATGACGTGGAGGGTGGTCCTCCCCACGCACGTGGGGGTGATCCGCTCAAGGCCGCCGAAACCGTCCGCCGGCTGGCGTCCTCCCCACGCACGTGGGGGTGATCCGTTCTGCGCGGTCAGCCGAGCGCCCAGGGGCATGTCCTCCCCACGCACGTGGGGGTGATCCGACCACGGCGCCACTCGACATCGTCTGGTCCTTGTCCTCCCCACGCACGTGGGGGTGATCCGGCGTGGAAGTCGACCGCGGCCATCATCGACGCGTCCTCCCCACGCACGTGGGGGTGATCCGGCGGCCCGCGCCGGGCGCCATGTGGTCATCATGTCCTCCCCACGCACGTGGGGGTGATCCGGCGGCCCGCGCCGGGCGCCATGTGGTCATCATGTCCTCCCCACGCACGTGGGGGTGATCCGCTGCCGGCGACGGTGATCTGGCCGCTGCTGTTGTCCTCCCCACGCACGTGGGGGTGATCCGCTGAACACGTTCAAGCTCGCCGCTCTCGACGCGTCCTCCCCACGCACGTGGGGGTGATCCGGTCGGCGGCGAACCGGTCCAGGTCCAGCCGGAGTCCTCCCCACGCACGTGGGGGTGATCCGGACCTGGTAGGCGCCGGCGGCGGTCAGCAGCAGTCCTCCCCACGCACGTGGGGGTGATCCGTCGTCCTCGCGCGACTGCGATACAGGGCATGCGTCCTCCCCACGCACGTGGGGGTGATCCGCTCGTCTCCGACGTCCTGGGCCACGCCTCCGTGTCCTCCCCACGCACGTGGGGGTGATCCGATCGCCTCACGTACGTGAACGGTCTGCTAATGGTCCTCCCCACGCACGTGGGGGTGATCCGACCGCCGGGGCGCCGTCGCGGGCGAGCCACAGGTCCTCCCCACGCACGTGGGGGTGATCCGGCCGCCGGAGTCGATCAGGGCTGGCTCAGCAAGTCCTCCCCACGCACGTGGGGGTGATCCGGCAGCGAAGGGCGCGATCACGACGTCCGCGGCGTCCTCCCCACGCACGTGGGGGTGATCCGAGCTTGCGGAACTCGTTCCACCTCGGATTCGCGTCCTCCCCACGCACGTGGGGGTGATCCGTTGGGGCCGAACGGAACGATCCAGAACTGCACGTCCTCCCCACGCACGTGGGGGTGATCCGTACTGAGACGCTGCCCGGGCTAAGGATTGCGCGTCCTCCCCACGCACGTGGGGGTGATCCGGAGTTCTCCACCGTCCCGTCGCGCGCTATCGCGTCCTCCCCACGCACGTGGGGGTGATCCGGCCAGGCCCAGCTGCCCGCCCCGCGGGCGCCGGTCCTCCCCACGCACGTGGGGGTGATCCGCTGAGATGGCGCTGGATGTGCTGGTCACCGGCGTCCTCCCCACGCACGTGGGGGTGATCCGTATGTGAGGATCTTCTCGGACGAGGAGGTGTCGTCCTCCCCACGCACGTGGGGGTGATCCGCTGCTCCGATTCAAGCTGAAATACCGGTTCTGGTCCTCCCCACGCACGTGGGGGTGATCCGCTGCACAATGCGGTTTCCCGAGGTGGCGCCGCGTCCTCCCCACGCACGTGGGGGTGATCCGGCACTGCGGGTGCAGGTCGCCGCCCGCCACCTGGTCCTCCCCACGCACGTGGGGGTGATCCGCCGCGCTGCGCCGCCGCGTCGCCGACGCGGGCGTCCTCCCCACGCACGTGGGGGTGATCCGCAGCGATCACCCAGGCGCGGTACCGCTTTTCGGTCCTCCCCACGCACGTGGGGGTGATCCGGAGAAGGTCGGACGGCTGGACTTCGGGGAGCTGTCCTCCCCACGCACGTGGGGGTGATCCGGTGACGGCCCAGGCGAGGGCGATGAGGGAGAGGTCCTCCCCACGCACGTGGGGGTGATCCGCGCACCAAGGCAGCGGCGGTATTCCGCAAGATGTCCTCCCCACGCACGTGGGGGTGATCCGCGCAGGACGATCAAGCTGAATCCGGACCAGCAGTCCTCCCCACGCACGTGGGGGTGATCCGACGACCGTTGCGCCCGCGTCGAGAGCGGCCAGGTCCTCCCCACGCACGTGGGGGTGATCCGGGGGGTGATGCCCTGCCCTTCTTGACTGGGAAGTCCTCCCCACGCACGTGGGGGTGATCCGCAATGGCCCGGCAGGTGCGCCAACACCCACCGGTCCTCCCCACGCACGTGGGGGTGATCCGACGTTCCGGGCGAGTAGTTCGAATTCGAGGGTGTCCTCCCCACGCACGTGGGGGTGATCCGGAACCTCCCCGACAGGAAAGGCAGGCATCCCTACCTTCTTCCCTGGGTCGGCTCGGGCTGGTCGTAAGGTCCGGGGGCCCAGGGGTGTCGGGTATGGCTCTCAGGCGTCTGCCGTGTGTG